>DJFQ01000105.1:68414-69605 GCA_002432095.1 Marinagarivorans sp. UBA5868
GACGGTATTGCAATGGCTTGGCGTGCGGGATGCCGGGTGGCCAACATGGAATTTAACCAGTTTCATCCCACTTGCCTTTACCACCCCAGCGCCAAATCCTTCCTTATAACAGAAGCACTCCGCGGCGAAGGTGCGTTTCTGAAGCTCCCAAGCGGCGAGCGCTTCATGAGCAAATTTCATGAGCGTGCCGAACTTGCCCCTCGTGATGTCGTCGCGCGAGCGATAGACCATGAGATGAAGCGTCTCGGTAGCCATTGCGTATATCTCGACATCAGTCATAAGCCTCGCGATTTCATCATCCAGCATTTTCCCACTGTCTACGAAAACTGCCTCACCTATGGCATCGACATTACCCGCGAACCAATCCCGGTAGTCCCCGCCGCGCACTACACGTGTGGAGGTGTTGTAGTGAACACCAACGGTGAGACGGATCTGAAAAATCTTTACGCGATTGGCGAAACCTCCTTTACTGGGTTGCACGGTGCCAATCGAATGGCCAGCAATTCGCTATTGGAATGCATCGTGTTCGCCCAATCTGCCGCTCAAAAAATTCGCGATAGCTTGGCGCACACCCCTCCTCCCGCCCAAGTGAGAAGCTGGGATGAATCCAGGGTCACGGATTCGGACGAAGATGTGGTTATCTCCCACAATTGGGATGAGTTGCGGCGATTTATGTGGGATTACGTCGGCATTGTGCGCACGCACAAAAGGCTTGAACGGGCAAAGCACAGGATTGAGCTGCTGCAACAGGAAATACACGAATACTATGCCAACTACAAAGTCAGCAGTGATTTGATCGAATTGCGCAACTTAGCCATGGTGGCGGAGCTGATTATTCACTCTGCGATGCAACGGCGAGAGAGCCGAGGTCTGCATTTTTCACTCGACTATCCCGAAACGGCACCCAACGCAATGGACACAATTCTTGTTCCCGGAAATTTTGCCAATCAGGACATTCTGGTGGCTCCTCAACCAAATATTCCTGCGAGCTAACCGGTAGGCGGCCGTTTTTTATGAATTGACGGCACGGATAAAAAAGCTAATTTTTCCTGTTGACTCGTGGAGCGGCTATCCCTAATATACGCGACCTCGGCGGCAGTGCCGGAGAGACAGCGCGCTCGTAGCTCAGTTGGATAGAGTACCTGGCTACGAACCAGGCGGTCACAGGTTCGAATCCTGTCGAGCGCGCCA
>DJFQ01000056.1:0-435 GCA_002432095.1 Marinagarivorans sp. UBA5868
GATTCAACGCGGTTGAGCATGGTAAGTAGGTTCCCCCAGTCGTGGGCTTCTTCACCCATTCCGCGGATTAGTGGTAAGGCTCGATATTCGGCGTCGGCGATGTAGGGGGCGACATCGATAAAGTTTTGTCCTGTCCACCAGAGCATGATGGCTGCGGCGAAGTTGTCGCGCATTTGCAGGCTGAAACTAACCATGGCGATTAATGGCATCATAATTTGAAATAGGCTGCCGCCGAGAATCATCATAAATCGACCCAACGGTGAGAATAAGACGTGCCCAAACTCGTGAAAGGGGAGGTTAATGTTGTGCAGGAAAGAGTCGCCGATATATTCCCAATCGACACCATGCCAAATAAAACTTAAACCCCAGATAACAAAAACTGTTAATAAAACGCTACGCCCCCAAAATGTTGGGGCGTCTACTTTTTCTGGAATA
>DJFQ01000056.1:530-2850 GCA_002432095.1 Marinagarivorans sp. UBA5868
GGTCATGTATGGTACGGACGTATTGGCACTTGGGACACTGCATGGTGGGCGCCTCCTTTGCGTCTATCAGTTTAGCTATCAATTTTGTTATCGGTTTAGTTATCAGTTTAGCTAGCGGCGGCGGAGACGTTGGTAATTGTATTGGATAGGTTGCCGGGGATGAGCACCCCGGCAATGAGCCCATAGGACGAGTTATTCAAATGGATAGCGGAACCCCCATTCTCCGCGCAAGCTGTCCATTAAATGCATAGTGGCGAGCGTTTCCTGCAAGGAGATGATGTCGCTCTCCAGCTTTCCAGCGCGAATCTGTTTAACGACCTCCGCCACTTGATAGATAAAACCGTTGCCGTGATTTTCTTCGGTGATGGTTTCGGAGCTTTCGATGGTGCGGGTGCCGTTATGAATATTCAGGGTGAAGGTAGTGCCCTGCTGGAAATGGGGAAATTCAATGTAACCCAGGGAGCCGTAAATCATGGCCTCCATCCGCGTCAATAAATTAAAACTGGTATTGATAGAAGCGATGCAGCCGGAGTCGTATTGCAACTGGTAAGTGGCCAGTTCATCCACACCAGTGCTGGCAAATCGGCAGAAGGATTTGCTGGCAGTGGGTTGCTCGTCGAGCAGAAAATTAACAAAGGTAAGGGGATAGATTCCCATGTCGAGAGTGACACCGCCCGCCAGCATCGGGTCAGTGAGGCGGGGCAGGTATTGGGCTTGGGCGATACCGCCGAAGCTGATATTGAATAAGCGGATATCGCCAATGGCGCCGCTTTTTAAAATCTGCTTGAGACGGATCATACTCGGCAGAAAGCGAACCCAGATGGCCTCCATCATAAAGCAGCCGTTGCGCTGGGCCAGTTCAATCAGCTCCTGAGCCTGGGCTGCATTCACGGTGAATGGCTTTTCGATCAATAGATGTTTTTTATGCTGCAGCGCCAAGAGCGCATTTTCGTAGTGAAAATTGTGAGTAGTAGCAATGTAGACAACGTCTATGTCCGCGCGGCTGACCAGGGCGGCGTAGTCATCGGTTCCTTCAATGCCGTACTCCGCGGCAAAAGTCCGTGCACGTTCAGCGCTTTTGGAGGCGACAGCGATCAGAGTGCTGTCGGGGTTAATATTCACTGCGTCGGCCAGTTTATGGGCGATCAGGCCGGCGCCGATGATGCCCCAGCGTAATTGTGTCCCGGACATAAAATACCTGTTTGTTTGTTCGTTTATTGGTTGATTGATGGGTTGACTGCTTTATTGGTGGCCCCGAATGCTACTCCAGGTGTCGCTGATTGAAAACCAAAGAGGTGGTCGGCAGCCCTTATGCCTGATGACTGGTCGCGTGCTCTGGTGCTTTCTGCCGCATGACGATCCACATCGCCAGCGCGATCCCGCCCGAATAGGCAAATACCTGCAACCAAGCTGGGCGGGCTTCATAACGAAACACGGCCACTAACAGCTGACCAAAAATCGAATTTTCTGAAAGGATCGCCGATGAATCCCAGGCGGGCGCATATCCCGGCAATAAATCCACCTGGATTAGCAGCTGCACACTTTGCGACAGCAGACCGCCGGCCAGTAGCGCAAAAAGCGTGCGAATAATACGCAAGCTGGTGCTGATGTTCAGACGCAGCAAAGTGTAAAAACCGATCACCGCCAAGCTCACGCCAATGCAAATGCCGATAACGGAGCCGGTGATGGCTGCGTTGAGCAATTCTGGTTTGTTGCGGTATGCGCTTACGTAAATACCAATTTCGCTTATTTCCAGAGTGAGTGAAAGGCCGATCAGAAGGACGACAAGTGGAGATAAATATCGGGCGGATTTGTCGGCTTCAGTAGCAAGCAAGATCAGAATCAGCACGACCATCAGACAATTTACGGTAACCATGACCACTTCCTGGCCGCGATAATCCCACCAGGGTGTGATCATATTGATGGAGCTACCGTAAAGTGTCGCGGCCACAATGCCCAGAGCGAATCCCAAAACGACGGAGCGGCCGGGGAGAGCGCAAAGGCGCACCAACGCAATCAGCAGGCACGCCACCATGGCCGATTCGATCACTTCTCTGGCTACGATCGCTATGGCGTTTAACAACATAAAAATCCTATTGATGACTTGCGTTTGACGAGGCCATATCGAATTGAACGGCGCTTATTCTGCAATAATTTTGCCTTGAGCGGTCGCGGGATTGAACTCGCCAAAAAATGGATATTCCCCAGGCGCAAGAGGACCTATGAAAATTACAGCCTCGCTTTGACCCGCGATGATTTTTTCTCGGTTGAGTTCATAGCTCTCGAATTCTTCGCTAGTGGTGTCCAGATTGACAATGCG
>DJFQ01000056.1:2918-11194 GCA_002432095.1 Marinagarivorans sp. UBA5868
CTCTTTAACTGCGCGGATTATTCGCAAGTGCGTGAGCGCATCTGTTATTAAATACAATCACTACTTTGAGCCCTCCAAAATCGTCGGATTTTTCCAAAGATAAGCGGGCTCCGTGTTGTGCCACTATGTCGGAGACAATAGCCAGGCCAAGACCGGCGCCGATCTGTTGGCGATCCACTGCGTTATTTTGTCGGTAAAAACGTTGCAATACGGACTGACGATTTTGCTCCGGTATGCCTGGACCGCTGTCTTCAACAATCAATAACGGAGACCCATCGCGACGGGAGGCGGTCACACGCACATTGCCTCCCGCAGGCGTGTATTTGATGGCGTTGAGCACCAGGTTGTTGAGCAGCGTTTTGACTGCGAACGGATTGCCCTGCATTTGCGTTGGTTGCGCGACGAGTTCCAATGTCTGCTGTTTTGTCTGCGCGAGGGGGAACTCATCAGCAAGCACTTCCTGGCCAATGCGTTCGAGATCAATTGTTTCGGTGTGGTAAAACACTGTGTCGGAGCTACTGCGGTACAGATCCAATAATTGTTCCACCAAGTGCGCCAGTTGATCAGCCGCATGTTTGACGGCCTCTAACTCGGCGTGGTGACCGTGCAGGCTGGTTTTTAGATTGTGAATATGCACCTTGAGAATGCTTACCGGCGTACGCAGTTCGTGAGCGGCGTCGGCGGCGAAATGTTTTTCCCGCTCGAATGCTTGGCGCAGCCGTGCCAGCAGTTCGTCTACCGCATTGATCACCGGTCCTAACTCCGTCGGCACATGGCCATCCGACTGCAGTGGTGACAAGTCGGAAGGTTGTTTTTTTTGCAGCTGCACCGATAGGGTTTTCAGTGGCCGCAGACCTATGCCAATAATCAGCCAGATCAATACGCCTGCGACTGGAATGCTGATCAGAATTGGTGTGATGGTGTGTAGCACCACAGATTCGGCGATGCGCTTGCGCTGATATTCCGGCTCCGCCACCCATACCCAGGTGCCACTCTCGCTTTCGTAATGGGTGTAGGTTCGCCAGCGAATGCGGTTGAAATTGCGGTGAGAAAATCCGCGCTGTAATTCGACGATTTCTTCCGGTGCATTGAAGGAGCGCTCGCGCAACTGATTGTCGCGGATCACCTGATAAGCATTTGACGTCTGATCAAATTCGCCAAGGCTCGATATGCGTGTCGAATGCACAGCCAACAATTTCGCCATGTCGCTTAGTTGTTCATCGAGAATGGTTTCGGCAGTGTCCAATCCTTTGTCATAACCCTTCAGCACCGCCACAAAATTCAGCAAAGTAAAGACGGATAGCACCACACCAATCAGAAACGCGCGAATGGAAGTCATCGCTGCAGCGCCATTTATTTCGGCACCATGTAACCAACTCCGCGCACGGTTTTAATAAAATCCGCGCCGAGTTTTTTGCGCAGGTTGTGAATATGGACCTCCAGAGAATTGCTCGCAACTTCTTCATCCCAGCTGTACAACCGCGCCTCCAGGGTGTTGCGCGTTTGCACTTTCCCTGCATTTTCCATGAGGGTTTTCAGCAGCATAAATTCGCGTCGCGATAGTTCCAGATTTTCGTCGCCGATTTTGGCGAGATGATATTGGGGAAAAAGCGTTACTTGGTGAATGGTAATGTGCGCGTCGGTCACACCGGTCAAGCGTCGTTCGATGACCCGCAAGCGCGCCACCAATTCCGCCATTTCAAAAGGTTTGGGCAAATAATCATCGGCGCCGGATTCCAAGCCTTTGACCTTATCGTCGAGCTGATTGCGGGCAGTGAGAATCAGCACCGGCAGATGCGCGCGCAGTTTGCGCAGCCGCTGCAACACTTGCAGGCCATCCAGATCCGGCAGTCCCAGATCCAACACGACTATGTCCGGCGGGGAGGTTTTGACGGTTTCCAGGCCGTGCTGTCCAGAGGCCACATGATTAACGATAAAACCCTCTTTGCTCAGCGCGATTTTAAGACCCTGGGCGAGAGCGGCATTGTCTTCGATCAGTAGTATGTGCAATGCATCAACCCCGTTGAATCCAGAATGGAAGTCCCTGGTCGGCGAGAAATGCTTCGGCACCCATGCCCTGTAACATGGCGAAGGTGGCCAACATGCCAGCCAGGGTGCAGCTCGGCGCCAACACCGTTACCGTATGCGGTGCGCCGCGCACTGGCCAGCCCGTCTGCGGATCGAGAATGTGGCTCAGGCGTTCACCTTGATAGAGCAAAAATCGATGGGTATCGCCGCTGGTGGCGATGCCGCCCTGAAAGAGCGGGATCACTTTATCCGCTGCGGCATCCGGGGCAGTGCTTCCGGTTTTCTCCAGGCCGACACTCCAGGGTTTGCCACTGCTGCGCGGACCTGAGCAGGCGATATCGCCACCGAAGTTAACCAATACGTTTACCGGCGGGCTTGTCTCTCTCAGCAAGCGTACCGTTCGATCAACCGCATATTCTTTGCCGATCCCGCCCAAATCAATCTCCGCTCCTGCCGGCAGTGTTAGCTGTGGACGCTGCCACCGACATTTTTGCCACCCCACCTTCTTCAGCACAGTGCGCAGCTGTGCCAGGTCCGGTGAAAATGCTTGCCCGCAAAACTGCCAGACTTTGCGCAAGGGGCCGGAGGAAATATCGAACTTGCCGCCAGAGAGTTGAAAACAGCGCTCCGCGTAGTCCAGCAGGTCGGCGGTTTCAAGGTCCACTGTTACTGGTTTTCCCGCCTCGGCGTGGATCTGCGCAACGATGTTATCCGTGCGATATCGGCTGAACTTTTGTTCGATGCGCCAAGCTTCCTGCGCCGCGATATGCACCATGACAGTGGCCGCGTCGGCACTTAGATCAGCGCCTTCCAGAAGTACCTCACAAGGACTCGCCATCGCCTGAAACCGCCCAACCCATAGCTCGCCTGTGTGCACCACCGTCGGTGGTGTATGGTTGGCGTTTTTAGCTGGCGTAGTCGGCAGCGACATGAAGGCGATTCCGAGCGAGTGAAAGTCGCGTTGTAGTCCTGATCGAATTTTAGTGCAAGTCCGAGGCGCGGGCGGTTGCTCGCGCCGCAATGCTTAGAAGGAGTAGCCGGCGGTGAACATAATCGCCGTGGTGTCCGGATAAAGCTCCTGTTGCGTCAGAGCACCAAAACCCTGATCGCCATCGTTGGTTTGCAGGTAATACTCCAGGCGCAGACTCATTTCGTTGTCGCCGGAGAGTTTGCGTCCGTACTTCAGGCCGACCGTGGTTGCGGTCAACTCACCCAAGCGGTAATCCGCACTGGCGTGTTCGATGGAGGCCAGGCCAGCGTTGTAGGCGCTCAAGGTCAGATAGCGCTGATAAAAATCCGCCTCCGACTGGAGGTAGTAACGCAGGTGCGGTTCCCAATAACTTTTTTCACGCTCCCAACGATATTTCACATCGAAAGTATGCGAGGAGATGCCCCAATCGTCCGTCATAAATCGGTAGGAGCCGTCTAATACGTCGCCGCTTTGCAACATGTATTTGGTTTGCCAATACAAGGCATGCTTTAAGCGCGAATCGGGTCGGCTCTCATAGACAAAAATCGGGAAACCATCCGCGTCGCGTGCATTAGCGCCATATCGTTCTCCTGCTGAGTCATCAATAACGCTGAGAATTTTGTAAGGATCTGTCAGATAACCATCGGAACTGCTGATGGAATAATTGAACTGCATGATGGTGCGTTTGTTGATGACCTGATTTACGCCGATCAAAAAGTCGAACAAGGTTTTGCTGTCGCTGGAATCACCGCGGCTGGCGGCAAAGCTGTCGGAAAATCCTTCGGTATCGCGCACCGCCTGGCGGGAGAAGGCGATCGGTTTGCCGCCGACCGGATCGACACTGTCCGACGAAGCGGAAACGCCCAAATTCAGCTGGGTGTTCTTGAGGTTGAAATAGCGCGAAAGCGTGCCGCTGAGACCGAGGGATTGATAGTCGTATTCGTTGGAGCCGTAAAGTGCTGTCGAGTAATTCCAGTCGCGATTGATCGGTGAACTCCATGCCAGCGACAGTGCAACACGCGTGTCGCGGAATGAGGGATCCAGCGCATCGTCTCCGGCCTCCACCGCATACGAGCCGTTGCCGGACGGTTTTGTATACGTCTGCGCCTCGCCTGCGGGGGTGGCGCCGCTGGGGGACGCTCCTGTCAGCGTGTCTACCACCAATTTGGCGTTGAAGGTTTTTTCGTTATCGAAATAGCGGGTGGCGCTGATTACCGGCTCAACCGCTTGGACGCGACCATCGCTTTCGCCGTAGTAAAGCACCGCGGTATCAATGCGCCAGGTTCCGGGCTCACCTTCTGCGTGTGCGGTTGGGCCGCCGAGCAGTGCGCAGGTGGCAGCCGCCAGCGCCATGCCGACGGATTTGCCGTTGCGTGTTTGATCGTTATTGCATGTATTGTTGTTGCGAGTGGTTTTGCTGTCGCAAAGGGCTGCGGCGTCCGACGTCGGCAGACCGTGTGAATTGTTCAGTTGCATCCGCAGCCACCTCCGCCAAATCCACGCCCGCCGCTGGTGGCTTCTTTACTGAAATAAATATGGTCATCCAACCCGACTTCGACTGCGTCGCTGACTAGCAGCATGCTCTCTTTCGCTAGCAATCCGCGCTGGTGCGGTTTTACGCCGAGCTTAGAGCAACCGGATAGGCCGATCACAGAAAGAGCGAATAAAAAAGCGGCGGCCAATTTGAACCGTCGATGCCCGCACGGGCAGGGTGAGAGCAAGTGCTTCGGATGCATAAGATTTCCACGCTAACGATCAGGGAGGGGCTCGCCGCCCGGAAGAGCGCTTTGTGTATTTCGTGCGGCGAGTGGCGGGCGGACCCACCTTATTGATGCCAGCTTAGCTATGGATTCTTAAGGCAGGCTTAAGGGAAGCGGGGCGGTTGTTTTGGCTATCGGTGGTGCCGGTTAGCAGACTCCAACGGCCAGTATTTCACCGGATTCTCGGAATATGCGGGATCGTCTGTCTGCACAGAGCTGTAGTGGGTATCTCTGGTCGAAACCGCAAACTCCGCCGGTCGGATTTCCTCGCCGTAGCGGTCGGCATAAATTCGGGTAAACTCTGCACCGAAAAGCAGAATCAGGCCGCCGTAAGTTACCCACAACATTATGAGCACGATACTGCCGGCGGCGCCGTAGGTGGAGGCGGGTTCAGCTTTGCTGAAGTAGAAACCCAGCAAATATTTAGCAAGTACGAATAAAACTGCAGCCACAAACGCGCCCACCCACACATCCTTCCAGCGCACTTCGGCGTCGGGCAACACTTTATAAATGGCCGCGAACAACACCGTAACCCCGGCCAGCGATATGCCGAAATCCAGAATTCGAAACACAATGTTTAGCGCGTTCGACAAATGTGTTGCCACCCAGTCGCCGAGGTAGGAAACCAGAGCAGAGAGAACCAGCGAAATCAGCAATAAAAAGCCAACCGTTAAAATCAAACCGAACGAAAACAACCGGTCCATAATCAACTTCAAAAATTTACGTTTGGGTTCTGGTTTGACTTCCCAAACGATGTCCAGCGTCTGCTGTAGCTGGTAAAACACGCCTGTTGCACCAAAAATTAGGGTTGCGATACCGACGATGGAGGCAGCGGTAAAGCCCTCCGCTTCCCACGCCCGCGCTAGGATATTCGCCACATCTCCGGCCGCTTCCGGGCCAATAACACCCTGTATTTCACCAGTTAGTTTTTCAGTTACGGCATCTTTGCCAAAAAAGTAACCGGCGAGATTGACGATAATCACCAGCAACCCCGGCAGGGAAAAAATGGTGTAGTAAGAAATGACGGTGCTATTGCGAAATGGATCGCGGGACCACCAGCGGACGGTAGTTTCTTTAAACAATCCACCTGTCGTTTTAATTTTTTGCAGTGCGCTCATAGTGGTAATCGTCGTCTTAATGTAGTGACTGGAATCTTGCTTGTGACAGCTAAACTAGGGCGAATGTTGTGCGGAAACTTCATGTCAGCTCCTTTTCCGCTTAAGTAATCAGTGCCTTCTCTGCTTAAGTAACTTGTTGCCATATAAAGGCCACCAAAGTAATGGTGAGATAAAAAATCGCGAACATCAGCAACACCACCGCCGCCAGAATTCCAATGGATCCAGCAGCCGACCTTCGATAGGTTTGTTTCGGATTTTGTTGATAAGCGTCGAGAAGCCGCGCATTTTTTTCATTCGCTTTCCAGAAGAAGTCAAACAGATCTCCGAGCAGTGGAATGGCTCCGATAAAAGCATCGATCATGACATTCAGCAACATGCGCAACATCACCATTTTTGGTACGTTTCGCTGGTAGGCTTGATAAAGAATGATCGACGAAAGAAGTCCGCCTAACGCGTCGCCGACGCCGGGAATTAAACCAAGGATCCCGTCAAGTCCGATGCGAAATCCACCTGGCAGAGGAATGCTACTGTCAAGCAGGCGGCTGAGTTTTCCATAAGATCCACCCGATTTCCTGTAAGCGGGTTCCCCATAAGGGTCGCCAGCGCTGGTTTGCTGCTTCGGCGTATTGTTTTGGAAATCGGGAGTGTTTTGGAAGTTGGCCATTCGGCGTGCATCCTTAAAATATGGGGAGTAGATGAAGGCAGAGCGGCCTTTTTTAATCTGTGCTCCATTAGGCGCCTGCACCGAAAATTGAGTGCTTCACAAATTTATTAGCAAAGTCAGAGATAGCAAAATTAAGGCCATTTGACATCACACCTATTAGCCAGATTGCAGGCGGTTGCTGGTACGAATGCAGCAATGGTTTGCTTGCGATTTTGTAATAAATGCAAAATCGAGGATCACTTCGACGTAGGATTGCAAATATCCCGCTCTATAAAACGCACCACATCATCAAACGTCGGTGCGAGAAACTGTAGTGGCGTCGCAATGCTCGCAACGAGTTTGCGGTGTCCTATGTCGGGGTAAAGATGAACGTGATGAGCTACGCCGTGCGCGGAGAGAGTGTCGGCTAGCGAACGAGCGGAGCGTGGTGTAACCAGGTCATCATCGGCGCCATGAAGAATAAGCGTTTGCGGCGCTTCCGCAGTTACATGCCGCACTGGCAACGCGCGTAATTGACGTTCCGCGTCTTCACCGAAAATTGCGCTCCACTGCGGGTCGTCGGTAGGCAGAAAATAATCATGAGGGCCAGCTAAGGTTACCAGTGCGGTTATGTGTTGAGGAGTTTCTCCGAGAGCGTTGAGGTAGCTCGCATCGTAGCTGAGTAGCGCTGCGATCAAACCGCCGGCGGAGTGACCCATTAAAATCAGCGGGCGTTTATCATTGCGTTGCTGATACCAGTGAATACTCCGCGCAATGTCGTGGACAAACTCTGGAAAGGTGACTTCGGGATAAAGCCGATAGTCGGGAATCGCCACTTCATGACCGCGCCTCGCAAATGCGGCGCCCACAAAACCATAATCGCGTTTGTCGCCTTGCCGCCAATTACCGCCGTAGACAAAGACAATGCGGCATCCGTTTGGATTGGCTTCGGCAGGCGCGTAAAGATCCAGCGTTTGGCGGGGCAGTTCGCCGTAGGCGACGTCTTCAGCAAATCGATGCTTCGCGCTGCCAGAGGCGAAGTTAAGGGCATCCAGAGGCGAACAACCTGTCAAGCATGCAACAAGTCCAGTGACGGTTAGTTTGGATAATTTCACGTTAGCCTCCTTTGGCACGGTTACTCGTATGTCTGTTTAGATACTCGTTAGATACCAAGCAAATCGTTCTTTAGATGCCAGCCTCGGTTTGCATGTATATAACTGCTGCTATTCATATAACTGCTAATGGTTAACTTACGGAATGAAAACTTGATCGGTTTGGCGCAATTTATGAATGCCGGATAGGCGAGGGAGGTGAGATGCAAATTCTTGGCTTACACTTAGAATTTCTGTCGTTAATCGGGGTTCTGCGGGCTCCGAGGGAGAGTTGTCGATTATGCTGTTAAACCAAAGGGCGATTCTGCCGGCCATTTTTTTATTGGTCAGCGCATGTTCCGGCAACGAAGAGCCGCAAGGCGTTATTCCTGAAGCGCAATTACAAGCAATGGAAAAAGCTCGAGCGGTGGAAGATGCACTTGAAAAACAACATGAGGAGCTTCGCAAGAAGCTTGGAGAGGAATAGGTTTATGCACTCGAGTATGGCAGACCAAAGTGAGCCAAAGCCGGTTGGAGCACATATAGGCGGTTTGCCATTGCGCGTTCTGCAAGCGAGGGCTTATGCGGTACAGGCGCACGGCACCCAGATGTACGGCGATAAACCCTACGTGTTTCACCTCGATCAGGTTGCGGCCCTGTTAAAGC
>DJFQ01000056.1:11237-16474 GCA_002432095.1 Marinagarivorans sp. UBA5868
CGCAAAGCCAAGACCTATGCACGCTTGGCAAAAGTGCGTGGAGAAAAAGAGTTGGCGTTGGTTGTCAAAGCGGCAGATCGTCTCGCCAATGTGCGGATGTGCATCAAAGAAAACAACCACAAGCTTCTTGATGTTTATCGGCAGGAACAACCGGTTTTTTTTCGTGCGGCCTATCGCCCTGGTTTGTGTGAGGATTTTTGGCGCGAATTGCAGCAGTTGCTGCAGTAATTCTTCCTCATTTTGTCCACATGTCGTCCCTAGGCAATTGCTTCTCACTTGCTCATAAGACTTTTCACTTACTCATAAGAGTTTCACTTGCTCATAAGAACAGCAGCACGCTCTCATCGGCCAGCAGACTGTTAGAATGTCCGCCTTCAAAGCCAACAGGAGCGCAACCATGAAATATCCGTTAATCAAACTTGCCTTATTGTCTTCTTTTCTCTGGATCAGCGGTGTTCACGCAGAGTGGAGTTTGCAGAGTGGCGAGTCCAGCCTTCACTTTGTCTCCATTAAAAAGGATACCATCGGGGAAATTCATTCCTTCAAAAAATTGGAAGGTAAGATCGCGGATTCTGGGGAGTTTCAGTTTTCCATTCAGCTTGGTGCAGTGGAAACCAATATTCCCATTCGCAACGAGCGTATGAATGAATTTCTTTTTGAGATAGCCAAATTTCCCCTCGCTTCTGGTAGCGGAAAGGTGGATATGGGTGAGATTCAAAAACTCCCTGTCGGTAGCGTAAAAACTATGAAGGTTCCCGTCACCATAGAACTGCATGGCAAATCAGTACAAAAAGAGGTAATGCTTCAGGCGGCGAAGCTGAGCGCGGAAAAACTCTGGGTGGTAACCGCAGCGCCATTTCTCATCGACGCAGCCGAATTTGACCTTACCAGTGGTGTAGATAAATTGCGTGAATTGGCGGTATTGCCCAATATTGCGCAGGCTGTTCCGGTAAGTGTTAGTTTGATGTTTGTCAGCAACACCAAAAAAATGAAATAAATGCAGAAAGGCTGTCACCTTGGGTGGCGGCTATCGGTGAATTTCACTGGCGACAGTGCGGAGTACCTTGACGCTGTCGTCCACTTCGCTTACATGTAGATAACCCAAAGCTCCTGGAGTTGCCGCAACCCACTGTCTCATTGCTGCTTCTGAAGTAAATTCTTGCGGAGGCCGATTTTGTCCGGTGAAAACGTATTTCGCCCAGTATGTTTTTAGTTGGCTGCTCGACATATTCAATACCTGTGTAACAAATGCTCGTCGCACATCGCATTGCTTGCTTAGCATAGCGACAGTGGCATGGTTACCATCTGGAAATTCGCTGGTTTGTTTGAGGAACAATCGCCGCGCATCCGCAACATCTAATGTACTAAGCGGATTCGCAGGGTGGGTGACAAGCGCAATATCCGCAGCGGCGGCGGAATTCAGGAGGAGGAATAAAAGGCCCACGCCCAGCTTTAACAAATGACATTTTTTTCTCATCAGAACACCAGATCAAACCCAAAACGCACCAGATTACTTTGGTTATTTTGCGGAATTTGATTTTCGGTAATTTCGATTTTAAATGCGGCACCTGCTTCAAGGTCGTAACGCATACCGATTGTGCTGCTTTCCGATTCCAGTGCCAGCGAGTGTGTCAGGCGGTGCAGCACGCGGCGCAGATCCTGTGTGTTCGGTACATCTTCCAAAGCGGAGGCCAGATCAACAGGTTCATCATTTGCGCGCGCATAGGTGGCGAAGAAGGTGACCTTGTGCCAATTAATACCTGTACTTATCAGATGTCTGCGCTGTTTCGCCAGCGGGCTGTCGTCGAAGGTTAGCAATGTGCCTTCACCGAGAATAAAGAAGTGAGTCCACTGCATGCGCACGGCGAACTCTGAAAATTCTGCCGCTACGTCTTGAACGCCCAAATGACCGAGAAGAAATTGTCCGTCCGCACCCAGTGGATAGGCGGCATCCAATTCCATTATGGCATTCCGCAATCCGGCGATATTGCCTAGAGGAGCGGGCAGCGGTAGTTCAGAAAAATTCTCGATGGATAAGCGTGTGGCCTGGTGAAAACTCGCTCGAGCTGTCAGCCAGCCATAACTTAGGGTTCCGATAACGCCCATCTGCTCGCGCAGGCGTATGTCGAAAGTTGCATCCTGGCGGTCGAGGGTGAAATCATCTTGAGATGAGCCAAAATACATTTGGATTTTGCTGTCCAGCCGACCGAATGATTGGTTATACGTTAGATCCATTCCATCGACGCTATCAAATTGCAGGGCGTAAACTTCATCGGGCGCGCTGATCCAATGCTGGGCATAACCGACGTCGAGAAAATCCGAATAAAGAAAAAATGGTGTGCGAAATCGGCCCATGCGAAACTGGGCCGCATCGGATAATTGGTAGGTGACGTACGCCCATGCGGCTTCCGCCGCGAAATCCTCTTGGCCGCGCGCAACCAACTGCCCCGTAGCGGAAATCTTTTCCGCAAGGTGGCCGCTGACTTGCAACCCAACTAAGCTGTCGCGGGTGAATGTCAGCTCGTCGTCAGGGTAGCCGAGGGTTGGGCGTTCGGTTGCATAGCCTCCAATCGCGTTGATGAAGCCGCTGACCTTGGGCGCCGCCAATACCTGCGGCGAATGTGTCAGAAGAGATAGCTTCAGTATTCCAAGAATGATGAGCGCAAACCAGTGAGTCATAGGCGAGATGGATTCTTGTAAAAAACAGCAGTCATTAGTAATCGTGGGCCGCGAACATTTCCTGTTCGAAAATCAGTGACTCCTGGAACACCAAAGTCCGCGGCTGATGAATCAAATTGATATCAAACACTATAACGAACTCTTTGCCTTGTTCGTCCCGCGTAAATTCCAGGTGGAGTTCACTGCGGTAATATTGGTCGCGGCGCGCGCCGACGATAAGGTTAACCTTGCCGTAAGGCGCAACAAATCGAGCAAAATATTGATTGGCACCCAAACTGATCAGGGGAATCTCGCCCGCGATAGCCGTGCCGTAAGCTTTGACCTTTACCGCAGGATCAGCGGGGACTCCCGCGCTCACCAGGTGCTGCTCGAGTTTCTGCAGTTCAGCGCTCAGGAGGAAGGCATCGGTGACTTTGCCCTGTTGGCTTAACACGGGCAGGACCGGGCTCTCGGGCGGTTTAGCCAAAGGGGCGGCCGCACCTGGTTGAGCTCGGGCTTTCACCGTGGTGCCCGAGCGGCTTATCGTCTGGGTTTTACCAGGGTTTCCCTGGGAGCGGCGATCAGCCGGAGGAGATGGGGCAGGGGAAATCTTGGGGCTTTTTTCGGCATTTGCGGTTGTGGAAGCCGACTTATTTTCGCCGGTCACCTGCTGCCGCAGGTTTGCGAGCACTTCGAGCTTTTTCTGAATGCGATCAAACTTCGCGGTTTTAGACTCCACGCCCATCTCTGCGAGGGCCAGGCGCTGCTGGGCATGGTCCAATGAGTTGGCGGTAGTCGTAGAGGTGGTGCGTTGATATTGATCGCGGATGACCTCGTATTCCATCAATTTTTCAGCGGCCAGAAGTTTTGCGTCCCGCAACTCGGCCGCTACCTGCCCAAACCGCTGGCGAGTCAATTGAATTTGCTGCTCAATGACCGCGATGTTCGGACCGGTGATTGCGGAAGCCGTGACGTCGGTTGAGACTGTATTCGCCGCACCCCCGTTACTCACCAGCGCGAACACTAAGCCGGCGAGCAAACAAGACATGCGCTGTAAGTTCGAGAGCCTGCAAGCCATAAAAGTGGTACGTGTTAACGGACGGGCTGCGCCTGAGGGCGGCGATAGACTCACAATAACTTCAGCCGATCCGGTGACTGATAAAACGTATTGGAAACAGCGGCAGGAAATGAACGGAATACGCCGCAAGACTTGTAACATGTAACATGCGTTATAACCGGTCGCTATTGTAGGAAAGTTTTTATGCGATGTCCAAGCTACTTTGAAAATTATTTATTCACTTTGTTGGGCAGGGTGTGACGGCGGTAGCAGAGTCTTATGCACCCTATCTTCACTGAGCGCCGGAGAAATCCATGACGTTGATCTTCGCAACAGATAGACGGGCTGCAAACGCGATTTTTATGATCGCGACTGTTGAGAGATCCGCTTTGCTCTCGGCAGCGAGCGGCTTCATTTTCGAGGGGGCAGGTTGCTGAGCGTCCATACCGCTGCTACCGTCGATTACCTAAGTGAATAAAAACCGATCGATTCTCCATTTTCGGTATTATGTTTCATGTGAAACGATCACTATTTAAACACTTCTCAATAATTTCACTTACAGACAGTTTGGCGGGCGCGGCAGGCCGGCGATTTTTGCCGCGAGTTTGGGGGGACTCCCTGGGAACAGGGATAGAAGGTAAATCGACCGACCTTTTTCTGCCCCAAGGTGGAGCGTTGTATATTTCACCAATGGTCGCATGGCTGGCGATAGATCGAATTCAGCGTAAAAACGGCGGACTAATTGAAGAATTTCCCAATGTGCCGGCGTGAGAGTCAGGCCCTCCCTGTGTGCAATCGCTTCCGCGACCGCGGAATTCCAGTCGGATAGATGCTGCAAGTAACCTTCGCCGTCCGTTGCGATTTCGCGCCCGTTGAGGTTAATCATCAATACCAGGTCTGGATCGGATGTAAATGATCGGTCAGATCAACCATCCCCGCATGATCGATATAGGTAGCCCAAGCAGTTTCGGGAATCCCTCGTGCTGAGGCGTGCGCCTGCAAAACAACGACAGTTCTGCCAGCAAATTCCTCGGGGGCCAAGGTTGTCGCATATGCGCCATCGCCCAGGAGTAGGAGCGTGTCCGCGGGGTCGGCAATGGCCAGACATTCCCGTAAGGCGGAATTCCGATAGGGTGACGCTGTGATGATGTGCAACATATATATCTCAAAAACTGAGAATTTGGTCCGCCGTCCGCAGAAGCTGCGCAATTGCAGTTTCCGTGAGGCCCGTGCTGGGAATTCCTATGTCAGCAGGGGAGAGGTTGCGTGCCGCCAGTGCGGACACTTGGAAATAAACCTCTTCGACATCGTACAAGCTGAGCGCTTGCAGCATTTTTAATTGGCTTTTGCCACTGGTGAGGTGCTGCTGGGCGAGCATTTGAAAAACTCCATCTCCGAGAAAAATGACGGAGATTCGCGGCGCAAAAACGGCCGTCGCAAGTAGCGCGGCGAGACCTTCCTGCGCGTTACTCCCGGTGTACGGCGCCGAGCGAAATACGAATACCAGATGGCGGCTGCTCAC
>DJFQ01000057.1 GCA_002432095.1 Marinagarivorans sp. UBA5868
GAGAAACGGAGCGCGCGGATATTAGCGACAAACCGACGAATAAAACAGATCCACTCGACAAAGCTTCTCTATTCGAAGGCGGACACTGATGTTTTTAAAACGCGCCATCTTAATCAACTGGGGCAATATCCCGCAGATCGAATTGGAATTTGGCCCAGTGAATTTATTTTCCGGTGGCAATGGCTCCGGTAAAACCACCGCAGCCGATGCCATTCAGGCGCTGATGACCGCAGCCCACGAAAATCTTTTTGCTTTTAACCCAGGGCAGGATGAAACCACGCAGAGAGGTCGGGGTGGCAAACAGGTGCGCACTATCGCCTCCTACCTCTTAGGCTGCGACGATGGCAGTTACGCCCGCACCGGGACCCACGACGCTTATGTGGCGGGAATTTTTTGTCCCACCGAGGGAGAGGACTGCGAGCCCTTTACCGCTGTTATGGCCATGCGCGGGCATTTGGAAAAAGCGGGTGCGGTCAAACAGGCTCGTCTAGACGAATTATTTTTTATACTTGTGCCGTTTGAACAGCTCCAAATAATTCAGTTTGTTCAACAGGATTCCGGCGGAAAATATCTTGTGCCGCTGGAGAGAATTGTCGCCAATCTCAAAAAGCAGTATGGCGCCGGAGCGGTGGAAGTCTACGATAAAAAGGGTGCCTATTTACGCCGCCTCTACGGCGCCCTGCGTGGGAAAAAAGATTCGCTCTCTGATCGTGAAGCGCGCCATGCCGCAAGAACTTTCTCCGGGTTTATGGCCTATAAACCGGTCAAGAGCATTCATGATTTTGTCGCTGGGGAAATTCTGGAGCCAAGGGATCTGGGTGAAGCCATCCGCAGTGTTTCCGATCTGATGAAAACCATTCATGACATGGAAGCTAAGGCCGGTGCCATCAAGGAGACGGTCCAGCTGCTGGAGCGAGCGCGGGAGATTTCAGTGAATTACCAAAGTCGATGGAGCGACCGGCTAGTATCACTATTTGCACTTAGCAGCGCCAATTTATGGCAGGCGCAACAGGTTTATTTAAAAAATAAAAACGAGCAGAAAAGCCAACAACAGAATATCCATGAGCTGCAGGATCGAATCGAACAGATTGATCGGCAGCGCCAACAGTTACATCAAGCTATCGTCAACCTGGAAGCGCGGCGCCAGGGTATTTCAGCGCTGCGCGATAAGGATCTGCTGCAAGCGGAGATTGTCCGTCAACAAAAGAAGCTTACAGAGTATGCGCGGCCGGTTTTGACCCACCTCCAGCAACTGCAAACTAATATAGAGGCAGCAGCCGATTTGTTGGAGCAGCTTCAGCGGACTTCTGCGGCTGCGGATGTTCCGGAACTCGAACAACAGAGCTTTGTTCAACTGACTCGGCACATTGCGCAAAACAATTCAGCACGTGAACTGGATGCCCGACAATTGCTCAATCAGGATTGGATTGACCCTAGCAATCTAAATGAAAAGATCACTGCGATCATCGGTTGGCAAAATCAACAAAATCGTTGGGTGGAACACTTCATCTCAACCGGAGCGGAGGGTCTGCGCGAGGCGATCTACACACTGGTTGCGCGTCGCAATGAAAGTCGCCAGCGGTTTCAGCGCGAATTGAACGAAAAAAACCGGGAAATTCAGCTGCTGAAAGATCACCAGATCAAATATCCTTCTTATGTGGAACATGCCCTCAAAATTATTCGCGAGGCAATTCCCGCCGCTGATCCCAAAGTGCTGTGCGACTATGTGGAGGTGACCGATGCACGGTGGCAAATGGCGATTGAAGGCTACATGGGAGGTGCACGATTCGGCATTATGGTGGAGCCGGATTGGGAAGCGGATGCGATACGCACGGTGCGCAATATGCGCCCGGAGCGCAATAATAAAGCCCGAATTATTCAGGGAATCAAAGCGGGGCGCGATGCAGAGCGCAGCCACTGCCCGCCGGATTCGATCGTTGAGCTCATGGCATTTAGTCACAGCACAGCAGCGGATTATTTAAAGGTCTCCTATGGCAGTGTTATCCAGGTTCCAGATGCGGATACGCTAAAAATAACCGCACGCGGTTTAACGGCCGAAGGCATGGCGTCGGGTAACTATGCTATGTGGCGTTGTGACCTGAGCGAGAGCGAACTGGTATTTGGCAAATCTGCGCGGCAGAGGGCACTCAAAGCCAAAGAGCTGGAACTCGAACGCCTGACACTCGCTGTGCGCGAATCTGAGCAGGCGTATCAGCAAGCTCTTCGCCTACAGGAAATTTGTCAGCGGGTTAAGCCAGTTCAGCTGCACCAGCTTTTACAGGATATGTTGCATATACAAACCCAAGTGCAGACGGCAGAGCAGGCACTCGCCAATCTCGACCTAAAAGATGCTGAATTTCTAGAACAAGAGCTGCAAGACAAGAAAACGGATTACAGCGCATGTGAACAGGAAACCAAACAGCTGGAACAGGCGTTGGGGGGATTGTTGCAACAACAACAAAACCTTGATCAAAACATTCGCCAACAGGCGGACCGTCAGGAAATACTTTCCTCGGAGAAAAACGAGGCAGAGCAGTCGGTAATAGCCATACAGCAGATACTGCCTCGCTTTGACGCCGAAACTGCGCTGCAACAAGCGGAGCAAGAAGCACAGACTCCTGGCGCCGACTACGAACATCATATTCGCCAGCTGACGGATCAATTGAATATCCAAGAGCGGGAATTATTCAAAATTATCCAGCTTCACAATCAGACAGCGTCCACTCAGGACCAATTGATTTACGATACTGCATTTACTGAATTGCATTCCGCGGCGTTTTTTAAACACTGGGTACATTTGTCAGGCACGATTGAGGCGCTCCACAATCGGTTGAAAAACAATATTCTCATCGAGCGCCACCGACAGCTGCGGCAACTGAAAGATAGCTTTAATACCGCATTTGTCACAAACCTCTGTCACTCGATTTACCAGGCTATCAACGAAGGAAAAAATATTCTTGAAGATCTCAACCGAGAATTGGACCATCATTGTTTCGGCAGTGACCGCGAAAGATTCTATTTCGCTATGGAGTGGGTACCGGAATATCAGGAGTATTGGCAGTTCTTCAAAACCATTATCAATATTCCGAATCTTGGCGATGGCGCTACTCTCTTTGAACTGGACCTGCCGCAAAAACAGGCTGCGACCCGCGACCGTCTTTTGGCGATGCTCCTTGACGAGGATCACCTGACGGCCCATAGGGAGTTGGCCCGCATCAGCGATTATCGCAACTACCGCCGCTACGAAATTTATAAACAGCCGGAAAATAAAGAGCCGATAGCTTTGAGTCAGTACGGTACGGGATCTGGGGGACAATTAGAAACGCCCGCCTATATTATCCGCGCCGCTGCAGTGACCTCAGCATTTCGTTTCAATGAAGGTAAATCGCACTTGCGCATGGTAATGGTGGATGAGGCGTTTTCTAAAATGGACGAAACTCGTTCGCGAGAAGTCATTCGCTATCTTACTGAAAGTCTTGGGCTTCAACTGATTTTCATTATGCCGACCAGTAAGTCCGGTCCTTTCCTGGATATGATCAGCAACCAATTTGTATTCAGCAAATGCCCGACTCAGCAGCCCGTAGGGGAGTTGAAAACTCGGGTTTTGGTGGATCGAAAAGTGTGCCGCCAGGATCAGATCGCGCGTCTGTGGGCCAACCACCGCAAAACCATTCGCCATCAAGCCGCCCTGGATTTTATGGAGGGCATTTGGGATAAAGAACGTATTTGATTTTCCGCTCAAATATACGCTGATACGAGTAATACGGAATTTATGAAAAGGTTTAGCAAATGCAAAATGTAAATTATTTTCTTCTGGCAGCAGCCTTCAATGGTTTTCTCGCTGTTGCTTTGGGCGCTTTCGGATCTCACGGACTTAAAACCCGTCTTAGCGAACATTACCTCGGCATCTGGCAAACAGCGGTGCAATACCATTTCTACCATGCGCTGATTTTATGTGTCGTAGGCGTTCTATGGCATAGATCGCCAGACAACGGCTGGCTCAACTCATCGGGGTATTTATTTGTTGTAGGTATCCTGCTTTTTTGCGGGAGTCTTTACTGGCTTGCGCTGGGCGGGCCACGTTGGTTGGGACCGGTGACGCCAGGGGGAGGGCTTTGTTTTCTGCTCGGCTGGCTATGTTTAATGGTAAGCGCCTTGCGCCTGGGAAGATTCTGACGGTCATGGTCCATTGCTGGACGTAAGTACGCGGATTACTAATATGTTAGAAACGCTTTCGGATTATTGCCCCTACTGTGGTGAACCTATTGAGCTGGTGGTGGATTGCTCGGTTGATGAACAGTGTTATATCGAGGATTGTTTTGTTTGCTGTCATCCCATGGTGGTCAGGGTTTACGCCGGCGGAGAGTCTGTACAGATCTCCCTACAGCGGGACGATGATGCGACTTCCTAATATCACATTATGAAGCGATCTCTTTCCCGCTACGGCTTTATATTGGTATTCCAAATACTGCTGGTGATGCTGCTGGTACAGATCGGTAATGAGATTACTGGTGGGGCGCTGCAAGTTTTTGGTATTTATCCTCGCGAATCCACTTCGCTTATTTTTATTTTTACCGCTCCCTTCGTACACGGCAGCTGGCTTCACTTTGCCAATAACTCAATCGGCTTTCTCATTTTCAGCGGCATTTGTCTGGTGCGCGGCAAACGTTTCTATTGGCGAGCCAGCTTGTTGATTATTACAGTTGGGGGATTTTTGGTGTGGCTATTTGGGCGCCCAGCAATACATATTGGCGCGAGCGGCTGGATATTTGGACTTTGGAGTCTAACAATTGCTTTGGCTTGGCTTGAAAAAAGTGTGACCAATTTCCTTATCGCTGTCTTCGTAATTCTTCTCTATGGAGGAATGATACTCGGTGTTCTACCCAGTCAGCCGGGCGTTTCATTTGAAGGTCATGCATTCGGTGCTCTCTCTGGTGTGCTCGCGGCCGCAGTATACGGACGACGGTACCGCAGTTGGCGTTGGCGGTAACCGACGAATGGCTGTCTTGTCTAAGATGTGAACGGTTTTGTGGCCTCTGTTTTGCATAACGGATGCCGCGAAATATTGACTATATTCCTGCTCGACGCCGCCGAGAATTTTTACAGTAAATCTTTGAAAGTATTAGGAATTTTTTATTCCCATTTTTTCGGACTTTTCGTTATTTGCCCGTTGCAATTGGACGCTGGGTTCGCTTATCGTTAGCTCCGCTGGCGCAAATGAAGCTGACAGCTCCATCCGACGATAGACGCACAAAAATATTTCTGCGAAGGTTTCTGCAGGTTGTGTTGCACATCTATCAGGGAAGTACCAGCTCAGTTACAACACAATTGAATTTATGGAGAACTCTAAATGGCCGTTTACATTGAATACGAAGGAATTCCAGGCAACGTGACTGCGGAAGGTTTTGCGAACCATATTTCCGTTCACTCTATCCAGTTTGGCGTAGGTCGTGGCATTACCATGGAGGCAGGTCATATGGCCAACCGTGAAGCCACTCGTCCAAGCTTGAGCGAAATCACCTTCACCAAAAACGCTGATATCGCATCTACCCCACTGTTCAAAGAATCCGTAACCGGCTCCACCGGTAAACTGGTAAAAATTAAATTTGTTCAGACCGGTGCAGATAAAGTAGTCCAATTCATGGATTACGAACTGCATGATTGTTTGGTGAGCGGCTATTCAATTTCTGCTGGTGGCGAAAGTGATCCAGTTGAAAGTATCACGCTCAGCTACGCTAAACTTCTGGTCAATTATCATGACTACGATAAGAAAAATGCTGGTAAGAGCCCGCAGCGCGCTGGCTATGATCTGACAACGGCAAAACCGTTGTAATTCAGCAGGAACGGCGCACGTAGGTGCCCAATCCCAGGAAATAGCCTGCACGCGACGCGAGCAGGCTATTTGTAGTTTTGGGGTGTTATAGATCACAACAGTTGGTCAAATGGACTCCTCAAGGACGAGCTGGGTAAGCCTTAAAAAGCTCAGACTTCAGACAAGGTGACTGTTATATGGGACAAATCACGCAAGAACATCGCCTGATATCCATCACGGACTTCTCTCTAGGCAAAGATACCTTTGTTATCACCTCCCTGAGCGGTACCGAATATATCTCCGGATTGTTCGAATATGAGCTGGAGCTTTATTCCGACAACCACCAGATATCTCCAGACAAAATTGTCGGCAAATCTGCCACTGTTACCGTTCAAAATGACCAAAAACGCTGCTTTAACGGCTTTATCTCCTCGTTCACTTTTGGCGAAGTAGGACCGCACAACTACCGCCGCTATCGGATGACGATGGTTCCTTGGTTATGGTTTCTCACTCGCACCCAAAATTGCCGGATTTTTCAGGAAAAAAATACCAAACAGATTGTGACGGAGATTTTCAATAGCCTGGGTTTCACTGACTTTGATTTCAAAGCCAGTGGAGGCAAAAACCGTGAATACTGTGTTCAGTATCATGAAAGCGATTTCCAATTTGTGTCACGTCTGCTCGAAGAAGATGGAATCGCCTATTACTTCCAGCACTCGGACGGCAAGCACAAATTGATTTTGGTGGACCAGCTGAATGCCTACGAAGAAGTAAAAGAAACAAATCTTGAGTATTCCAAAGGCAATATGCCCAACACCCAGATACACCAATGGGAGCATATTCACTCGTTTAAAAAGGGTCATTGGACGCTCAACGACTACAATTTTAAAGAACCAAAAAAAGATCTAAAAACCTCGACTAAAACCAAAAGCACATTCGCCAGCAACGCTAAATTTGAACACTACGAGTACGCAAGTCTCTACGACTATACTGCAGGCAATGACTTGGTGAAAATTCGCCTGGAGGCAGAGGAAACGCTGCGAGACTTGGTGGAGGGTGCCAGCGATTGCTCAAGCTTTTATGCCGGTGGAAAATTCAAGCTGGCCAAGCATGATACCGCTGCAGAGCGGGACAACTATATTCTCGTTTCGGTACGGCATCATGTCACTGACGCCAGCTTTTTCTCCGGTCAGGAAGGTCAGCCGGAATACCACAACGAATTTATCTGTATTCCCGCCAGTATTCACTTTCGGCCGCAACCGATTCACGAGAAGCCTTTAATGAAAGGTCCGCAGTCGGCAATTGTTGTCGGCCCTGCTGGCGAAGAGATTTATATAGACGAACACTGCCGTATCAAAGTGCAGTTTTATTGGGATCGGCAAGGTAAAAACGACGAAAACAGTACCTGCTTTATTCGCGTGGTACAGAGCTGGGCCGGCAACCAATGGGGCGCATCTTTTATTCCTCGCATTGGTCACGAAGTCATAGTCAACTTCCTTGATGGCGACCCTGACCGGCCCCTGGTAACTGGTTCGGTCTATAACGGTTGGAACAAACCCGTTTACAGCTCCAAAACCCAGAGTGGAATCAAAAGCCGCTCCACCAAAGGCGGTACCGCTCAAAACTACAACGAATTTCGCTTCGAAGATAAAAAAGGTGGCGAGCAGGTTTACCTGCACGCTGAAAAGGATTTCGATACCCATGTGGAAAACGACCAAAGCCTAACGGTGGAAGCCAACCGCAACAAAATGGTTGGCAAAAATGAAACCTACGAAATCAAGGAAGACCGCAATAAGACCATTGGTGGAAACCAGACAGAGTCCATTGCCAAGAACATGACGTTCAGTGTGGGGAAAAATATCAGCATCGATATTGGCGAAAACCACACAGAAACTGTCGGCAAGAATATGACGATTACTGTGGACAAGGATCTGCAGGAAAGCGTCAGCGGCAAGTACACGGAGAAGGTCACCAAAGAATACGCGCTCAGTGCGAAGACGATTACGCTGCAGGCAGATGATCAGATCACATTGAAAACTGGGTCGGCCTCTATCGTCATGAAGAAAAACGGCGACATTACGATTTCTGGCAAAAATATCAACGTTAAGGGATCTGGGAACGTCGTGTTGAAAGGCAGCAAGGTAACCAGCAACTAATTGTTATGACTAAATTATCTTCCTCATCAAAAAATGATCTTTTTTCTGGGTCTGCGCCAGCGTTGGCGCCGGGAGAGATTATCTTGGGGCAGCTGAAGGACCTCGATGGTCATGGAAATCCGTTGGTAGATTACGATTGCAACCCAGACGATGTTGCACAAGTGGCAGTTTCAACGCTACCGGTTACGCGCCAACACATGGGCCGGCAGGTGGCTCTGCTGTTTGCGTCTGGAGATTTGCGCAGACCGGTCGTCATGGGTTTTATTCACAACCCATTTGACGAATTGCTCGAAAATTTCACAGAAAAGGGTACTGAAGATGCTGCAGAAGAATCGAAAGCAGGGCATGGCACAGCGCTGGATGTAGTGAAAGTCGACGGCCGACAAGTTGTTATTGAGGGGCAGGAGGAAATCGTTCTCAGATGTGGGGAATCCAGCATTACTCTGACCAAAGCTGGAAAAATCGTTATTCGCGGGAAATATTTGTTGAGCCGGGCGAGCGGTGTCAACCGTATTCTCGGCGGCTCAGTTCAGGTGAACTGATTACCTCACCGGATTGAGTGGAAGCAAATGTTACAGCTGAAAAACAATACGCCCTTTGCTGCCGCCACAGCGTTATTTCCCAACGAGCAGGGCGTGGAAACACTTTACACAATTGTTAAAGCGAGCTTCATTTTTTTACCGAAGCTTTCTCTCGCCTCGGAGCAAGCCGAGCCGCAAAAGAAAGATGAGTATTCCGGCGAACCAGGCCATTCAAGTCTGATACTTGCGTCCGATTATCACACGGGTAAAGCGGGTACCGATATTATTATGACGGGCTCCGCCAGCAGCCGCGATGGACAGGAAGTGCGTCAGCTGGACGTGTCTTTGCAGGTCGCAGATTTGCAAAAGGTCGTGCGAGTATTTGGTGATCGGGTGTGGGAGCATGGCCGAATGACCCAGGCACAGTATTTCACTCAAATGCCGCTGACTTATGAACACGCTTTTGGCGGCACCCTTTTATTGGATGGCGAATTGCATCAGCAGGAAGAACAAAATCCAGTGGGCTTGGGGTTTTCTGGAGATCTCACGGAAATGGATGTCGATACATGGCCTCTGCCCAATTTGGAAAATCCAGCGCAACCTATTCAGCATTTCGGTGCCCGACCCCAACCGGCCTGCTTCGCGCCAATAGCGCCACATTGGCATCCGCGCGCGGCCTATGCTGGTAGTTATGACGAGCATTGGCAGCGCAACCGCGCACCCTATTTGCCAGAAGATTATCAGCCGCGGTTTAACAACAGCGTGGCGAATGATCAGATTTATCCCGGCTTTTTGCGGGGAGGTGAACCTGTCTCTATCCGCGGTATGCATCCGCTGGGCGACCTGAATTTCAAACTCCCACAGGTCAATCTGATCAACCGGATTCAGATGCAAGAGGGGGAAGTTGTGGCGCCTTTCCAATTAGAAACAGTTCACCTACAGCCTAACGAGCTGCAGGTGAGTCTAGTTTGGCGGTCCGCTCTACCCTGCGATAAACACGCGCGGAAAATTCGCCAGATCAGCGTGAATATGAGTCGCTAAAGGAGACGATTTATGGCCCAGACAACCTTTGCTAACAGCCGCGGAATTGTCCACAAGGGCAGTGGCGGACTCAGCATCGTATTCCCTGATGTCTGCAAAACGCCGCCTGGTCCTGTTCCCATTCCCTACCCCAACATTGGTATGGCTTCGGATACCAGTAAAGGACCGAAATCGGTGAAAACCGACGGCCAAATGCCCATGGTAAAAGGCGCGCAATATTCTCGCAGTACTGGCGATGAACCCGGGGTTGCCAAAGGCGTGATCAGCAGCGATCAAATGGGCGTGTGTGAATTTATGATGTATTCATTTGACGTGAAGTTCGAAGGTAAAAATGTTTGCCGTATGGGCGATCCTTTGTTTCACAACAAAAAAAATATCATGGGTTGATGAGCACAATCGTGGTAGCGCGTTCACCATCTTTATCTCAGTCAATGCTCGGTTATCAGCCTATTTTTGAGCGCCTTTTGGACGATGTCGCGTTTCTGTGGTTTCAGCGACGTCGAGCAGAGGATCATCCTGCGTATTTTCAGTGGGACTTGGCGGCGATGGATGAGCGGATACAAAACTATTTACGAGCCTTGCTGCAGGCGCCGGGTATCTCCTGGCGCCTATTTGAAGAGGCAGCCGATACAGGTGATGGAGGATATTTCTTTACCGCAGCGATACTCGCGTTTCACACGTTAGACACACGAAATATTCAGTCGTTAATTGAACGCTCGGCTGGTAATCAAGAAGGCATTGCCGGTATCTGCTCTGCTTTGGCGCATCTCCCCGGTTCTCGAATACATCCATGGATAAAAAAATTCCTGATGAGCAAGGATCGATTTCATCAGCATTTAGCATTGCATACATGCCAACTTCGGCGTGACGATCCGCGTGCATATCTGACAGCGCTTATTCAGCAACCGGAAATTCGGGAACATGAAGATTTATTTGTTTGCGCGCTCAAATTAGCCGGCTCACTTAAGCGGAAGGATTTGCTTCCACTGCTGTGCGATGCAATGACCGATGATCGAGCACCTGTGAAGTTTTGGTCTGCGTGGAGCTGTGGCTTGATGAGGGAGTTAAGTGCAGCTCCAATACTGCAGGAGATGGTGCAGACGAACGATGAATGGCAACAGCATGCTTTGTCGAGCCTTCTACTTTTATTAAATGCCAAACCTGCGCGCGATTTGGTTGACCACCTCGCCCGCAGCGAACCGACACGACGGCAGGCTATCGAAGGGTGCTCAGTACTGGGCGACGCGAGCGCGTTGCCATGGTTATTGCAGATGGCGCGCGTACCAGAGTTCAACCAGCCGGCCACACAAGCAGTGCTAACCATCACTGGAATTTCACTGGAAAATGATTGGTTGACGTCAACCGAGGTAAAGGAAATAGAACCTGCTGATTCAGACGAGGATTTACCGTCCGTAAACCCAGATAAATTGACGGCCGCTTGGCAGAAAAACAACGCCCGATGGCAGCCGGGGCAGCGGTATTTTCTTGGTGAGCCACTGCATATTCAGCACTTACTTCGTCTATTTCCAAACGCTAATCAACGCCATCGCAGAACCGCGGCGTTCCATCTGGCGAACCTTTTGCCTGAGCGACCACTGCTCAACCATGCAGGTTTGGAGGTATTTCATTTATGAATTATTCTCCGATACTGACTGCAGCCGTCGCCCAGGTTATTTTCAATTGCGGGTGCCTGTGATGGCGGATAGGGTATACATCGCGCGCACTGGACTTATCACCGCAACAGGTGGCACCAGTGACATGGTGGGAGCGGTCTTCCGCACGGGTATTTCTGCGTATCAGCGGGCAAATTATTTTACCCATGACCGCCATTTAATAACCCTGGCGCAGGTTCCCGAAGAATCTTTACCGCCAGTCACCGACGCTCTCGGTATTTCTACATGTTCGCTACGCGACCAGCGTCTAATCCGGATGCTTCAGGTCGCTGCGGAACAGGCGCTACAGGAATACTCTGGACAGCCGGTCCCTCTTCTACTCGCAGGTCCGGAAAATTATCGCGGATTGAATCACCAACTCGGCGGAAATTTTTTAACCCATTTCGCTCAGCAGATTGATCTACCCATCGATTATCCCGCCAGTCGGGTCAATAGTCTGGGTCGGGCAGGCGTCCTGGAGGCGTTGCGGCTGGCCCACCATTATCTCCTGGAGCTGGGTCATCCCTTTGTCTTGATCGGCGGGGTTGATACGGCACAAAACAGCGCCTGGTTGCAGATGCTGGATCGGGACGAACGGGTAAAGTCGGAGCGATCGGGCGCTTCGGATACGTTTGTGCCAGGAGATGGAGCCGGGTGCTTATTGCTCACAGCGGATCCTACGCTGGCCATGCGTCACGAAGACTATATTTTTGCGCTGTCGCCCCCGGGATTCGGGCATGAACACGGCCACCGATACAGCGATGAACCTTATCTCGGCGAAGGTCTCCACACCGCGGTTCAACCGGCGCTGGAGTATTTACCGCAGCAGATGAAGATCAGGCGCCTCTACAGTAGCGCCAACGGCGAAAGCTATTGGGCCAAAGAACTCGGTGTCGCCATGACCCGCGCAAGTCATCGCCTACAGGATCTCCAGCACGAACATCCCGCCGACACCTACGGAGACATTGGTGCGGCGACAGGCGCGGCCTTGATCAGCATCGCCTGTTACGACATGCGTCACGCAACAACGCCCTCCCCTTGTTTAATTACCACTGCAGCGGATCATGCATTTCGGGCAGCGGTTTGTTTAATACCAGAAAGGATTGAGCCATGACACAGGTAGGTGAAGGTATCGCCGTCACCCAGGTGAAAGACCCGGAAGAAGATCATTGGGCGCAGCTCGAATACACCTATCCCGACGGATCACCCGTGCAGGGAATGTTTACCGCAGTTGATGGCAGCGGAATGACCTGGACAGGTTATTTAAACGACCAAGGGCAAGCATGCCTGAGCGGTTTACCGCCGGGTTCGGTTGACTATCAGCTGCTACCTAGCGAGTCTTTAGAGGATGAACTCACAGAGCTTCGCACCCAAATTCAAACAGTGCTGGATGGCATTCTGGAAGAGCAGCGTGCCGAAGCTAAAGCACATCAGGATGAGCTGGACAAACAATCCGCACTCGGGAAGTCCGTCAGCTACACCGCAGCGGTTGGACGCGGTTTATGGAACGGCGCCATAGGCCTGCTCACCTTTGCCAAAGATGTTGTGGTTAAAGCCGGGGAACTGGCCCTGTTCATGAGCCCCGTAACGCGCATGAACAATCTGTTGCAGGCCTCTTATACCAGCTACCGCAACGGCGAACTCACCTGGACCGATTGGCGCGAAAGCCTGACAAAAAATTATCAGGACGAGGAATTCAAAGATCTCGCCGACCTCCTCGGCATCGACATCCGCAATCTGGATAAAGATGAAGTTCTTTC
>DJFQ01000005.1:0-7696 GCA_002432095.1 Marinagarivorans sp. UBA5868
CCCAAATCCCCCGGATGGACTCTCTCAAGCCAACCAAAACCAAGATCCTGTGCCGCCGTGCCGCCGGTGAATTCGTACCACTGGCGACTCAAATAGGTACATACACCATCGGCATCCGTGGTCCAGAGAATCGTCGGGGCATTGTCGGCAATGATGCGAAAGTGGTTTTCCTGCTCCCGGCGCGCTTCCTCTTTGGCAAGCACCGCCCGTACCCGCGCTTTAAGCTCGCGGGCGTTGAAAGGCTTGATCAGGTATGCATCGGCGCCGGCATCCAGGCCTTCGATCTCCGCTTCATCACCAGCGCGAGCCGACAGCAGTATCACCGGCAGATCCCGCGTTTCCTCGTTTGCCTTAAGCGCTTTCAACAAGCCAAAACCGTCGAGGCGCGGCATCATCACGTCGCTCAGCACCAAGTCGGGCCGCTGTATCGCAACCTGGGCCAGTGCCGCTTCACCGTCGGCAACCGCCACCACTTCGTATAAATCAGCCAGAATTCTTTGGATGTAATGGCGCATATCCGCGTTGTCATCGGCCAGCAGAATGCGCTGGCGGCTGATTGGCGCGGCGGCTTCCGCGGCGGTGGATGCGGACTCCGGTAACCAGCGCAGCGCTTCTTCCACAAATGCTTGGGCACGAATGGCACTGGTGGACTGGAAGCGTCCGGTACTCACCTGTTCCGCTGGCAAGTGTTGATTACCACGGGGCAAACGAATGGCAAAGCAGGTGCCCGCGCTGCGACTGCTGGTGACGTCGATGGTCCCGCCGTGCAAGCGCACTAATTCGCGCACCAGCGCCAATCCTATGCCTGTACCTTCGTGAGAGCGGCCGTGGGATTCTTCGATGCGCCGGAAACGTTCAAACACATGCGGCAAATCCGCTTCCGGAATGCCTACACCGGTATCGCTGAAGAGAATTTCGATGCAGCGATCAAGCGTGCGAATGCGTATGGATATGCCGCCGTTAAAGGTAAATTTGAAGGCGTTCGACAAGAGGTTGAAAACGATTTTCTCCCACATATCCCGATCGACATACACCGGCTCCGCCAACGGCGGGCAATCAATGCTCAGGGTCAAACCGGCGCGTTCGCAGGCCGAGCGGAAATTGCTGGCAAGGTCGGCGGTGAGGGTAGGCAAATCCTCTGGCGTAAACAGCGCCTGCATCCGCCCGGCTTCCACGCGGGAAAAGTCCAGCAGTGAATTGACCAGCTTCAGTAAGCGCAGGCCGTTGCGGTGGGCGGCGTCAAGATCCGTACGCACCACTTCCGGCAGCTGCGCATTCTCCAGAGCTTGTTGCAGCGGCCCCAGCATTAGCGTGAGCGGTGTGCGGAATTCGTGGGAGACATTGGAAAAAAAGATGGTTTTGGCCTTGTCGATTTCGGCGAGCGCTTCGGCGCGTCGACGCTCCTCTTCATAGGCCTGCGCATTAGCCAGTGCCGCAGAAATCTGCCCCGTCAATAGGTTTAAAAAGCCCCGGTAATTACCGTCATACAACCGAAACGGATTCAGCCCCACTACCAGCATTCCAGTTCTGCCGGTTTCACCGGTTGGGGTAAGTGGCAGAACCACGGCGCTGTGTGGTGGCTCCCGCCAAGCGCCACAGGGCAAATCCCCGCCAAAGAGACGCGCCAGATCATCGACCACTTCGGCCCGGTGCTCATAAAGCGGTTTCGCCAATGGCCAGGGCGAACTATCAAAATCCAACACTGGTGGCGCGGCCGCATGGCCAAACTCCAGCCCAGCGAGCCCCGCCAACATCAACTGTCCCGACGGGTCCTCCAGATATAACGCGACAAACGGTAGATCATGCTGGTTAGTGGTCAGTGCGGAGATGCTGCGCTCGCACACTTCCTGCCAGGATTGGGTGCCGGCGGTTTGCGCGGCGAGATGCCGCAAGAGCGCGAGTTGACGCTCGCCGATGACTCTCTGGGTATCGTCGGTGTTGGCGCAAATAATTCCGCCGGCGTTGTTGTTGTCATCGGGAATCGGGCTATAGGAAAAGGTGTAGTAGGTTTCCTCCGGGTAGCCGTTGCGCTCCATGATCAACAGCTGCTCTTCGACATAGGTACCCTCAGTACCGGACATTGCGGTAGCGAGCATGGGAGCAATCTCCGGCCAGATTTCCCGCCATACCTCTTTGGTCGGCTTGCCCAGCGCCCACGGGTGACGACCGCCGATAATCGGTTTATAGGCGTCGTTGTAAAGATAAATCAGATCTGGTCCCCAACCGATCCAGATTGGCTGGCGGGAGGTCATCATGATGCGAATAGCAGTTTTGAGGCTTTGCGGCCAGGTCTCTACCGCACCAAGGGACGTGGTTTCCCACGGCAATTGGCGCATGTATTCGGCGGTTTCACCGCGGCCGGCGAATAGTTCTGCGGCGGCTGAATCTTTGGACTGCAATGAAGAACCCTCTGGAAAGTAGCGACTTGGCTCGCTCTGTGGGGCGAAGTCAAAAACTTCGCGGGCGTTTTATACCGGACCACGCCATTTAACACTGGCGTGTACCGGCTGGCCCACATTCCATTGGGATGGGACACCACATCAACCAGGATGCGGATGCTGCGGGGCTATTGTTCGTCGAGGCGACGGCGAAACTCCGCCATGACCGCATCGTACAGTTCGCCTTCGAGAAACTTGTCTTCCACCGCCGACTCGATCGACGGGTTGTCATTGACTTCAATGATATAGACGTCCTTGCCGTTTTGTTTGATATCCACCCCGTAAAAACCATCACCAATGGGCTTAGTGGCATTGATGGCTGCCTTCAGTACCGGTTTCGGCACCTCGAATGTGGGCATGGCATCGAAACCACCAGTCTTCTTACCGCTATCCGCAGAGTGGTTGTAAATCTGCCAGTGGTTTTTCGCCATGTAATAACGACAGGCATATAGGGGTTGATTGTTGAGCACCCCAATGCGCCAATCGAATTCGGTGTAGGTGTAGGTCTGCGCCAACATCAAGGCACTGTTTTTAAACATGGTTTTCAGCTCTTCAACCAATTCTTCCTTGGTTTTCACCTTTTTCACGCCCACCGAAAACGAACCATCGGGCACCTTGAGCACTATGGGCAAACCGAGATCGGTAATGATGTCGTCGATACGGTTGAGATCCGAGCGGGTCAGAATACGTGTTTTAGGTGTCGGCAAGCCGTGGGTTTCCAGCAGCTGCGCCAGATAAATCTTGTTGGTGCAGCGCAAAATCGAATCGGGATCGTCCATTACCACCAAGCCTTCTGCCTGGGCAAGACGGGCAAATTTATAGGTGTAGTGGTTTACCGATGTGGTGGTCCGAATAAACAGCGCATCGTATTCGGAGAGCTTACCGATATCTTTGCGGGTAATCGTCTCCGCCATGATGTCGTGTTTTTTTGCTGCTTTGATAAAGCGTTTAATGGCGACAGAATTACTTGGCGGAAAGGGTTCGTTGGGATCCACCAATATCGCCATGTCATAGCGATAGTTTTTGCGGGTTTTCGCCTTGCGCCATACCAGGTGACTGTAGTTGTCGAGGGCATTAGCAAAATCCGTCTGCTGCTGTTCTGTCAGCGTATTCAGTGCACCGGCCTCAATCGCAGCGAGACGCCAGGTATCTTTGCGCTGGAAAACCACCTTCAAAATTGGCACCGGCATCTGCTCGAATAACTGTCGCGCCAGATCTGCCAGTTGCGGCTCTGCGGTGAAACCGAAATACACCATCATCTGGTGCTCTTTGGCTTCGCCTGCAACATCGGACAACTGCTTTTGTGCGTCGACATTGATCACGCCGAGCCAGATTCGGCGTGACAAATCCTGAATGTGTTTGACCGCAGGGATAACTTGATGATGACGCGCCTCTGCCAACAGCGAGCAATAATATCCAGTGCTGAGATAAGAGTACTGCCGACAGAGATTGATAATTTTGTAACGCTCTTTGGAAGTGGGCTGAGCGAGGTAGTCTTTCGCCAATACCACATCTTCGGACGGATAAAACGCAGCCCAATCCGAGGCGTTTTCAATGATAATTTTTAGTTGGGTCATATACTTGGGGGTCCGAAAGGATAAACCGCTTGCGGTCGCGCGCAAGTGTGGCAAAATCTGGCAACTTATCAAGTACTATTTTTATGAATTTCCATCTTCCTCGCACGGCCTCCCTGGACGATATTCAGGGACTGGTTGACTTAGAAAATCTCTGTTTTACCCACGACCGAATCAGTAAGCGCAGCTTTCGCTATTTCCTTACCAAGAGCCCGGCGGAAATCTGGGTGGTCGATCGCGCCACCGACACAGACGAGAATGCAACCACGCCAAGAACTATTATGGCCTATGGCCTTGTGTTGTTTCATCGCGGCACGTCCCTGGCGCGAATTTATTCCCTTGCGGTACATCCGAGTGAACGCGGCAAGGGTCACGCGCGCCAATTAATTTTGACCATGGAAAGCTCGGCGCGCAAACACAGTGCACTTTTTATTCGCCTTGAAGTGGCAGATGACAATCCTGGCGCACTAAAGCTTTATCAATCCCTCGGCTACGAACCCATTCGCCGTCTTCCGCAATATTATGAAGACGGTCACGATGGTTACCGACTGGAAAAGCGCTTGCAGATCGACCGGCAAATTCCGTCACAGCTGCCCTATTACACTCAGACTACCGATTTCACCTGCGGTCCCGCCTCGCTGTTAATGGCTGCCAAACAAATCAATCCAGATCAGCCGGTGAGCCAGATTGAGGAATTCAACATATGGCGCGAGGCCACAACCATTTTTATGACCACCGGCCACGGCGGTACATCCCCGTACGGTCTGGCTCTCGCCGCGCACAAGCGTGGCTATAAAACTCGCTTGTGGCTTGCCAATGAAGAACCCCCGTTTCTCGATTCAGTGCGCAGCCCTAAAAAGAAAAAAATTATCGAGTTGATCCACCATGATTTCGCCCAGCAAGCCGCAGCCTGTGAGGTGCCGGTTGAACCATTTCCAAAAGATATAGAAGCGATACGGGAGGCACTGCGCGCTGGCGAACAAATCATTTTGCTGATCAGCACCTATCGCATGAACCGTAGCAAAGGTCCGCATTGGATATGGCTGGTGAATATCGATGATGACTTCGCTTACTTCAACGATCCGGAAGTGGATGAAGATGAGTGGAAAACATCGGTGGACACGGTGTATGTGCCGGTTCCAGTACTTGATTTTGCCAAGATGATCAAATACGGCCGCAACCAATATCGGGCGGCCGTACTCATTTCACGGCAGGGATAAAGGACAGGGGCGATCCCCGAACAACTAAAAATCAAAGATTTCTGAAAGAAATCCTTCGCGTTTCTTTTTCTTGTATTGACCACCACCGTGGCGCTGGTCGTAGTCGATAGGCTGAGGAACCGAACGGCGGGTGTCGATATTTTGATGCTCGCGCAGGGGCTGCGCCTGAAAATTGCCGGCCCGCTCAATAATTTTGTCCAACTCACCGCGATCAAGCCAGACACCCCGGCACTGCGGACAGTAGTCAATTTCCACTCCAGACCGCTCAGACATAACGAGACTGACGGATTTACAACTTGGGCAATGCATAAAATTCTCCTGGTTTGAGAAACGGATTTTTTGAAACCCGCCGGACTCAGAACCCTCTCGAGTTCCGGCAAGGCGCGGCGGGCCTTTAAACTGGAAATTTAGACCCGCAGACGCGGCTGAGTTCAACACTATTCGGCAAGCGCAAGCAGCTCATATTGGCCCTCTGGGCCAACGCGCAGAACCACCTGCATTTCGTTCTGCTCTTTATTCATCTCTTTCTCATTCAAAAGCACCGCAGTTTCTACGGGATAGACGCCCTGCGGCATACCAACGGGCAAAACGAAGCTGAATTCATTTTCAAATGCGCCGCCTTTTTTACTCGCGTCATTTACGGTTTTCACCAGCGACTTGATGATTTTCTGCGGGTCTTCATTGTCGTGGATGGAAATTTTTTCTTGCACCAGCACGGGAGCGCCATTTTTGCCCGGCACCACTTCCACCCGCGATACCAGCAGCACAGGTTCGCCCGGCTTCACCACTTGGCCGGGTTTGAGGCTCGATTCATAGGACATGACTTCTGGATTATCAGGCAGGTTTTTGAATTTGGATTTGTATTTTTCGACAACCTTGCCCTCCTCCGACACATTTTTGGTTTTGTAGTCGATCACCATGTCGTAAATGATTTTTGCCGCAATACCAACTGCCACCACCTTGGCAGCACTTTTAAGGTTTTCTTTGCGCTCGCAATCTTTTTTATTATTGGAGTTATTGCATTTATCGGTATCGGGTTTGATCTCTTTCGCAAGATCTTTCAAACCAAAGCCGGTGGTGAAGGTGCAGACCAGTAATACGGTGCCTGCGACGGCGAGACTTTTTTTCATGTTCATATAAGCTCCTTTTGAACGTTTTGGTGAGGGGAAGGGAATCGTTGTTACTCAATGACGATCTGGCTTTTCAGCCGCTCCACCGCCTGTTGCGCCTTGGCGCGCAACTGTAAGGCGGGGGGATACTCCGGCACGAATTCCAATGCAGATTCCGAGCTGGCGATGGCGCAGCTGTAATTCTTTTTTTGCAAACAGGATTCGCCTTTGGCGAGAACATTTTTGGCCTTGCGCAAACTGCTCTCATGCTCGGCCTTGGCAAAGGTCACTTTTTGCAGCAGGGTCTGTGCAGCCAGCGGATCGATACCCGTTGCCAATGCGGCCTGAGCTTGCTCTTCGGCACAGCCAAAATTTTGCTGCGACAAACATTCCTCTGCTCGACGGGTGGCTTGATCCAAATTCCAACGCTGCTGAACGCGCGCCTGCTGCAATTCCTCTTCTGCCTTTGCTGCCGCCGTCAACAGCGCGCGAAAATCCTCATCTTCACGCTCGCGCAGCGCCGGCTGCGTCAGTTGCGTCACACAAGCCCAATCAGCGGCCTGCGCGCAGTTGCGTGCATCAATTAACAGCTGATCTCGGACGCGCTGGCGCTGTGATTCATCCCAGCGCGTCTGTAGGTTGGCCACCATTACAGGGTCTGCCGGCAGCTCGCGCAACCGCCGCAACACCTCCTGGATACAAGAGCCATCAGTACGCTCAGCGCAATCGTCAAATCGGGTCAGCAGATCCGTTTGCTGTTGCATTTTTAGTTGCACGGAAGCCCGTTGCAGAAGATCCGCCGCCGCGCGGTTGTCGCCATCCATCTGCAATACTGCCTTGGCGCTATCGAGAGCGCACTGAGCGTCACCCCCAGCGAGACACTCGACGCCTTTTTGCTGGGTTTCCACCACTCGCATCTGCAACTGGTCGCCTATCAGCAAGCGATACACTACGGTCGCGGCTATCGTAGTGAGCAGGACCGTTGCCGCAAGCAACCCTTTGATGGAACGACGTTTTTGCGTCAACCCTTTATAAAACTGCGCGACGTCCTGAAGACGCTCACCCCGGCGCAGTTTCAGCCCACCCTCTAGCGTCTTCCACTGCTGTTTGGTTAACGATTTAACCGGCGCCGGACGCAGTTTTTCCCGTAATGCCACATCCGCCGGCTTGCGCTGATAAGGATGCTCACCGGTAAACAGCTCATAGGCGATAATCGCGCAGGCGTAGACATCATCTGCCGGGTGCGGATCGTCGCCATTAATCATCTCCAGACTCGCATAAGCCGGCGTCAGGGCACCCAGAGAACCGGCATCGAAATCCGTCGCGCCACTCTGATTGGTGAGCCGGGCGATACC
>DJFQ01000005.1:7788-11099 GCA_002432095.1 Marinagarivorans sp. UBA5868
TGCCGATGCTGGCGGATTAAGGCCTCCAGCCCCTGGCCCTGGAGCAGTTCCATGGTCATATAGATAACGTCGCCGTCGCGATCAAAATCATGCACGGTAACGATGTTCGGATGAGACAAAATGTGCGAGCGGCTGGCTTCGCGCTGAAGGGTAACGAATGCGTCGGGGTGGCTGCGGAAATCATCGTTGAGCACCTTGACCGCAACATAAGGGTTAGGGTCGTTGGCCTCTACTTTACGCAAATCTTTGGCCCGGTAGACCGTGCCCATACCGCCGGCACCGAGGGTCGCCTCAAGGACAAATCGCTTGTTCAGGATGATTTTATTGGCAGCAAGTGCGGTATCGGCCGCCTGCTTTGCACGAGCAAAACCCTGACTGCTGTTTTGCTCGCGTATGGCTTTGCGGATGCGGTTCAGCTGAATCTCCGCGTCAGCCCCCGCCGACTGCGCGGGCTTTGGTTGCTGGATACGCGTTGAATCGGCTGGCTTCGGGCGTTTTACCTGAATGCGGGTGGCGGGATTTTTCGGTTTATCTGGTGGCTGTCCCGGGCCGTCGTTCATCGCGTCAATCCTGGTCACAAGTCGTTCAAATCAAAGTGGGGCCAGCATAAACAGTCGCCATTGGCCTGTCCATGACGCAGCTTTCAGCTGTGCCATCGCCCTAATTCAAAACTGTTTATATCCTTTCCCCAACCTTCATCAGTTCACAAATACTCTGGCATTGCGAAACAGTCGCAACCAGCCGCCATCTTCGCCCCACCCTTGCGGTTGCCACGAGTTGGTCACCGTGCGGAATACCCGCTCGGGATGCGGCATCATAATGGTGACCCGCCCGTCGCGGCTGGCAAGACTGGTGATTCCCTGCGGCGAGCCATTCGGATTGGCGGGATAGAGCGATGCCGGCTGCAGATGATTGTTGATAAACCGTACTGCAACCAAGCCACTTTGAGCACAGCGGCGCAGGGCCTCATCATCAACAAACTCTGCCCGCCCTTCGCCATGCGCAACTGCAACGGGCAGATGTGAACCCACCATGCCGGCAAACAATACCGACGGGGACTGTTCGATACGCACCAGCGAAACTCGCGCCTCAAACTGCTCGGACAAGTTGCGCACAAAACGCGGCCAATGATCGGCACCTGGGATCAGCGACTTCAAGTTAGACATCATTTGGCAGCCGTTGCAGACCCCCAAACTGAAGGTGTCGCCACGCTGGAAAAAGGCGGCGAATGCATCACGAGCCTGGCTATTGAACAAAATTGTTTTTGCCCAGCCTTCCCCGGCACCCAGCACGTCGCCATACGAAAAACCCCCGCAGGCAGCGACGCCTTTGAAGGTGCTGAGATCGACGCGTCCACCAAGGATATCGCTCATATGAACATCGACGGCGCTAAAACCTGCGCGGGTAAAGGCCGCTGCCATCTCAATCTGGCCGTTGACGCCCTGCTCCCGCAAAATTGCCACCTTCGGCTTGGCGCCCAGATTGATATAGAGCGCGGTAATGTCCTCCGCCGGGTCGTAAGTTAGCTTGGCGGTAAGTCCTGGATCGTCGGCAGGAATGGTCTGGAACTCCTGCGCCGCGCACTCGGGGTTATCACGCAGCGACTGGATGTGGTAGCTGGTTTTGGCCCATAAGGTCTGCAACGCGGCACGGGTAGAACGGTATAAAACATCGTTGCCGCGCTGTATCACAAAATTCTGTTCAGTGGTGACGCGGCCGATGAGCACCACCTGCTTACAACCCGCAGCGGTGAATCGGCCCGCGACGTCATCAAGATCCGCTGCGCGCACTTGCAATACAGCGCCAAGCTCTTCATTGAACAACGCTGGCAGTGCGTCGTCGCCGAGCGCCGCCATGTCCACCGTAACGCCGCAACGCCCGGCAAACGCCATTTCCGCCAGGGTCACGAACAAGCCGCCATCGCTACGGTCGTGATAAGCCAACACCGCGCCCGCGTCTAAATTTGCCTGCATGCCATCAAACAATCCTTGCAACTGACCCGGATCATCCAGATCTGGTGTTTCGCTACCCATCTGCCGACACGTTTGCGCCAGAATCGACGCCCCAAGGCGCTGCTGACCGGCGGCCACATCTACGAGTACGAGCACGGTGTCGTCAATGTCTGTACACAGCTGGGGGGTGACGGTTTTCCGCACGTCCAATACGGGGGCAAAAGCAGATATCACCAGCGACAAAGGCGCCGTTACGGCGAGGTTGCGACCGTCTTTCTGCCACTGAGTACGCATGGACATAGAATCTTTGCCCACCGGAATCGTAAGGCCGAGTTTGGGGCACAATTCCATGCCTACCGCTTCCACAGTGCGAAACAGTTTTTCGTCTTCTCCAGGATGCCCCGCGGCACACATCCAGTTGGCGGACAATTTGATATCGCGCAATTGGCCGATACGGGTGGCAGCTATATTGGTAATGGCCTCGCCTATGGCCATGCGTCCGGAAGCGGGTGCATCGAGAAGCGCGGCGGGGGTGCGCTCACCCATACTCATGGCCTCGCCGGCATAGGTGTCATACGAAGCCGTCGTCACCGCGCAATCGGCCACCGGTACTTGCCATGGGCCGACCATTTGGTCACGCACTACCTGCCCGGTTACGGATCGATCACCGATGGTGATAAGAAACTGTTTACTGGCAACCGTCGGATGCTGCAGCACCAGCTCGACTGCCTGTGCAAGAGAAAAGTCGGCGAGATTCAACGGTGCAGTCACCACTTCACGTCGCTCTGCGCTGCGATGCATTTTAGGCGGTTTACCGAATAGCACCGACATGGGCAGATCAATGGGCCTGGTTTCCAGCTCCCGATCATTGAGTGTCAGCGTTTTCTCAGCCGTCGCCTCGCCTACCACCGCATAGGGGCAGCGTTCACGCCGACAAATTTCTTCAAAGCGGGGGAGATTTTCCGGGGCTATCGCCAGGACATATCGCTCTTGCGACTCATTGCACCATATTTCCAGGGGCGACATTCCAGGTTCATCGTTGGGCACTTCACGCAATTCGAAACGACCGCCGCAACCACCGTCTTTAACCAATTCCGGGAAAGCGTTCGACAAACCACCTGCGCCGACATCGTGAATAAAAGCGATGGGATTGGCTGTCCCCAACTGCCAGCAGCGGTCAATAACCTCCTGACAGCGCCGCTCCATTTCCGGGTTCTGTCTTTGGACGGAAGCAAAGTCCAACGACTCCGTGGAAGTACCGGACGCCATGGATGACGCGGCCCCTCCACCCAAGCCAATCAGCATGGCCGGGCCACCCAAAACCACCAGCTTGGCACCGGGAGAAAATGGATGTTGCTC
>DJFQ01000005.1:11123-25842 GCA_002432095.1 Marinagarivorans sp. UBA5868
CGCTGACCATCGTAATCCTGCTCGAAAGTACGGAAGTAGCCACAAATATTCGGGCGACCGAATTCATTGTTGAACGCGGCACCACCCAACGGACCGTCGATCATGATATCCAGTGCGGACACGATACGATCAGGCTTACCGTATTGCTCCTCCCAGGGTTGCTCATAACCGGGAATGCGCAGGTTAGAAACGGAGAAGCCGGTCAAACCCACTTTCGGCTTTGACCCTTTACCGACAGCGCCTTCATCGCGGATCTCCCCACCAGCCCCAGTGCCGGCCCCCGGAAAAGGGGCAATCGCCGTCGGATGATTGTGGGTTTCCACTTTCATAAGAATATGAATCGGTTCTTGATGGAAACCATATTCGCCTGTCGTAAAGTCGGGATAGAACCGGCCTGCCTCGCACCCGCGAATGACCGACGCGTTGTCCGCATACGCAGATAGCACGTTGTCCCCCGCCTGGGCGTAGGTGTTCTTGATCATTTTGAACAGAGAGCGCTCTTGCTCACTGCCATCCAACGTCCAGCTGGCATTGAATATCTTGTGCCGGCAATGTTCAGAGTTCGCTTGGGCGAACATCATCAACTCCACATCGGTGGGGTTGCGACCCAGTTGCTGAAAGTTGTCGAACAGGTAGTCGATTTCGTCTTCGGCCAATGCAAGACCCAACTCAGCATTGGCGACCTCTAACGCAATTCGACCACCACTGATAATGTCCACCACATGAAGGGGGCGCGGCTCATGGCGCTCAAAAAGCACCTCCGCCTCATCAAGGCTGGCATATACCGTTTCCACCATGCGGTCGTGTACCAGTGGTAATACAGCATTAGCGTCGAATTGCCCCTGGAGGTAGTAGGCGATGCCCCGTTCTATCCGCCGAATTTTGTGGAGACCGGCATTGTGGGCAATATCCGTCGCTTTGGAGGACCAAGGTGAGATCGTTCCCGGCCGCGGCACTGTGAGCAACAAACCACCTTTCAACGCGACTTTGGCGGTTTTGGGTCCATAGGTGAGTAACTGCGCCAAAAGTTCGGTCTCATGTCCGTCAAGCGCATCGGCCAGGTCGACAAAGTGGATATACTCGGCAGCTACATCGGCAATACCCGGCTGGCGCTCACGCAAAGACTGCAGCAATTTGTCACGACGGAAGACTGAAAGGGCGGCGGCACCAGGCAAAATCAACATAAGTGAAGGTTTCTCACGACGGGCATCAAAATCGGGTCGGCATTGTACTGTAATTGCCCGCTGTCAGCAGCCAATACGAGCCTCCTGCCATCCCACTGCTCCCCAGCTCAGAGACTCCCGTCCATATTCAAACGTTGTCTAACGCACAGATTTTTATAATGATTTCGGCCCAAATACCGCAAAATCCGCCGGAGCGCAAGCTAGGCAGCTCGGTTTCGCTCAGGTAAAATTGCACAAAATTTGTTCAAGTTCACATTTTGCGTCGCGGCAATCAACCTTGCCCGAAAGGAAAATTTGCGACAACACCGATAGAGGGCTTGTTCGTCAATGGAACTGAAAATGCGTTGGCAACGAAAATTAAACGTCGTATGGCTTGGCTTTCGACGTTTTGCACAGCAGATCAAACTCCTGACGCTGGCGGCGGCTCTATCGGCCCCACTGGTTGGCAGTCGTACGCCCACTACCCTCGAACACATCCAAACGAGCGGCAAGCTCATCATAATTTCCCGCAATGGCCCCACTACCTATTTCGAAGGAACCGATGGCTACACCGGCTTTGAATATAGCTTGGCCAATACCTTCGCCAAGCGCCTGGGGGTTGAACTCAATATCGTGGAAGAAGAGGACCTCGGCAGACTGATCGAGGATGTCGGGGAAACTGGACATTTTGCGGCTGCTGGCCTGACTGTCACGGAAAGACGCAAGCGCGATGTTACGTTCAGCCACCCGTACATGCACGTCACTCAGCAACTGATCTATCACACCAGTGACGCGCGTCCGGCGTCTGTAGAAGACTTGATTGGAAAACATATTCTTGTCGTAAATGGCAGCGCACACGCAGAACGGTTGCGGGAACTACAAAAGGAGCATCCAGCGCTTACCTGGGAAGAGCGCCATGACGTGGAAATGCTCGATTTGCTCGAAATGGTTCATAACCGCAAAATTGATTACGCGGTAATCGATTCCAACGCCTTTGAGCTCAATAGCGCCGTCTACCCTAAGGCCAAAGTTGCCTTCGATATCAGCGAGCCGGAACCGCTGGCGTGGGCATTTCCAAAATCGAACGACACCAGCCTCATCGACGCCGCCAATGAATTCCTGACGACTATGGAGCAAAGCGGCGCACTCACCGACATGCGCGAGCGCTTCTATGGTCGCAGCGGCGAGATTGGCTACGCCGACGCATTGGTATTCGCCCGTCGAATCGAAGAGCGACTGCCCCTGTGGCGGGACAAAATCAAAGAGGCCGCAGTTGAGCAGGAACTCGACTGGTTATTAATGGCTGCACTTTCGTACCAGGAGTCCCACTGGAATCCCAAAGCGGTGTCCCCGACGGGAGTGCGCGGTTTCATGATGCTCACCCTGAATACAGCGAAAGAAATGGAGGTCAAGAATCGTCTGAATCCAGAACAGAGTATCAAAGGGGGTACACGTTACTTCCGCAAGCTGCTTGACCGAATCCCCCCCGGTGTCACAGGTCAAGAGCGTATATGGCTCGCACTCGCTGCATACAATATCGGTTATGGCCACCTGGAAGACGCGCGCGTACTGGCGCAGCAACATGGTGCGAACCCAAACCGCTGGGCCGATGTTAAGGATTACCTCCCCCTGTTATCTAAACGCCAATACTACAAATTCACAAAACATGGGTACGCACGAGGTCAGGAAGCAGTGGATTATGTGCAGAATATCCGCAATTTCTACACCATTCTCGCGTGGAACGATTTAGAACGGGATCAAATGACCGCTTTGGCGATGACAGAGCCAGAACCTGCTGAGGACGATTTCAACTTCGTCATCAGTGAAGCCATTGCCAACCAACAGTTCGCTGCGCGCTCCATTACCAAGTCCATGTAGCACATCCATTTGCCAGCTTACTCAGGCGCGGCTTTGTTAGCGCGTGCCTGCTCGCGACGCTGCTGAAAAAAACGGCGCATCAGTTCACCCGCCTCCTCTGCACATACACCACGATCAACCTGTAGACGATGATTCCAATGCTCGGATTCAGCCAAACGAAGCTGACTCACTAACGCGCCAGCTTTGGCTTCAGGGGCACCGAATACGACTCTGCCAATCCGCGCATGGATCATGGCTCCGACACACATAGTGCAAGGCTCAATCGTCACGTACAAAGTTGCATCGGGAAGGCGGTAATTGCCACAGACGAGGGAGGCCTCCCGCAGTGCCACTATCTCTGCATGCGCAGTGGCATCGCACGTACTAATCGGCCGATTCCAACCTCGCCCCAATACCTCGCCGTCACGCACCACTACCGCTCCCACAGGAACCTCACCTGCAGCTGCGGCCTCAGCCGCCAGTTCCAGAGCCATCGCCATATAGAGCTGGTCGTGAGCGTTCACGTTCCAGCGCCCTCCATCGGCCCCAGATAGCTAAACCGCTCCACGGTCTCCCCGCCAATGGGCACAGCTTCAACAAACATGGTCAAAGGCCGCACCCAAAGCCCCCCGTCACCGTACAAACATCGATACACCACCAACAGCTCTTCAGTCTCTGAATGGCGAGCCACTCCTAAAACCTCGTAATCCCTTCCTTTGTAGTGGCGATAACGGCCNNCCTGCGATGAGTAATTATGAGTGCAAACAAAGCGTTGAATATGAGTAACGCCGTATGTGGCGCGCAACACCGCCGCGGCATGCATCTGCGCTTATCGATTAGGGTCCGAGCTGGTATTATGCGCCACCTCAGACAGGCCACGGGGTTACCCATGTTAGACCACAATAGTATCGCCCAACTTTCGCAGCTAAAAAAAGAAATCCTTGCGAGCAAGGACTATGCGGAAGGTACCGTTATAGGGGCAAACGGGCGTTTTGGCTTCGTGAAGCTTGACGATGGCCGCACCGCGTTTCTCAATCCCGAGAGAATGCAGCGAGTTCTACCAGGTGATCGCGTCAAAGTGAATGTGGTGAAGAACGATAAAGACCAGCTTGAAGCCGAGCTTGAAAAGCTGTTGGCGATAGGCACTAGTCAGTTTGTCGGTCGCTACAAAATCAAGGGCAACAATCACTTCGTACAGGCTGATGAGCAAGGCGCACGCTGGCTTTTTATTCCACCGCCCCAGCGGAAAAAATGCCAAGAAAATGACTGGGTTCTCGCCGAATTAAATAAACATCCTTATGACGACAATAAAGCGTCGGTAAAAATCGTCGCCAGACTCGGTGGTCCCGAAGATGATTTTATTCATCACAATATCACCGTCGCGCAATTCGGACTGCATCGCAGCTGGCCGCGTGATGCGATGACGCAAGCGGAAGAAATTCGCAACAAAATCGATCTAGCAGATCGTCAGGACTTTTCTGATTTACCGTTCGTCACCATTGATGCAGCCACTACCCGCGATATGGATGACGCCATTTACGTCACGCAGAATAATGGTGGCTGGCAATTATGGGTTGCTATCGCGGACCCAGGACATTTTGTGGCGCCCGGCACTCCAATCGCGAAAAGTGCTAGAGGTTTTGGTCAAAGCGTTTATTTGCCGGGCAAGTCGCTTTCCATGCTGCCGGAAAATTTAGCTAATGACGCATTTTCTCTACTTCCAGAGATGCCGCGCCCTGCGCTGGTGGTGCGGATGGATATCACCGCAGATGGTGAGATTAGCAATTACGAATTTATGTTCGGCAAAACGGTCTCCCGCGCAAAATTGGCTTATCAGGATGTTGGCGCCATGTTGCGCGGCGACGGCATTCAGGTATCGGATGACGATGTAATCAATTCTTCATTGCGCGAAGCCAGCCTACTTGCACAAGCTCGACATAGCTACCGGCAGAAAAACCACCTTGTTTATGACGAACAGGCGGACTATGACCTGATCATTAATAAAAAAGGAATGTTAGAGGGTGTGCAAAAGCGTGAGCGCAACAACGCTCACCGTCTGGTGGAAGAAGCCATGCTGTGTGCCAATATCTGCGCCGGCAATTTTCTTGCACAACATAAAACCGGCGTTTTTACCACTCATCTTGGCTTTCGTCCCGAACGCATAGGTGAAGTGCGAGCAGTATTGCGCGAAGACCTCGGTGAAGAATTTAATTCTGACACGATCAATGAATTACAGGGACATGTGGATTTTATTCATTTCTTGCAGAACTCCGACGCACACCGTCCACTACTAGCACCCCTCAAGCGGATGATGCAGAACAGCGAAATCAATACTGAAGCCGACCCTCATCTTTCGATGGGTGTAAGCCACTACGCCACCATCACCTCTCCGATACGACGCTATGTCGACCTCTGCAACCATTGGTCAATCATGCAAATTCTGGACGGCAAACAGGCGCAGCAAATGCCGGCCAAAATATTGGAGCAGTTGCGCGAAACCTTGCAGCAAGGACGGCAGGCATCGCGCCAATTGGAACAAATTCTGGTAGGGCAATATCTTGCCGATAAAATTGGCCTTGAAGGCGAAGGTGTTATTCGCATTGTCACACAGCAAGGCTTCGGCGTGAAATTGCTGGACACCGGTTTTGAAGGCTTTGTGCAGATCCCTAAAAAAGTCGAAAAAACTTTTGATGCAAAACGCATGACTTTGCAGATTGGCGATAAACGTTTCGCCCTTGATGATGTGGTTAAAGTTCGCGTAAGCGGTGTAGATCTTGGTAAACGCCGCGTGCAAATGACGCTTCCAGACGGTTTTCCTCCGGCAGCTGAAAACAACGGCGGCGAGGCTGATAGCCCAGAAGAAGTTCTCACCCAAGAATAAAAAAAGCGCCCTTGCGGGCGCGAAGGATGCAATCGCTGGCTACGGTTAATTGCGGCTGAGTGTCGGAAGACTTAGCCCTTTTCCATTTGAAAATGCACTCGCTGCACCATGCCGAGATACGCTACCGGTTGTCCATCACGAATAACCGGACTGAATTTCCAACGCTTTACCGCTTTGATTGTCTCCCTATCAAAAACCTTCCCGGGCTGTGCCTGTAAAATTCGCACGTTAGCGGTCGCACCGGTTTCAGTAACATCAAACTCAACGTCGACAAAACCCTCGACCCCACGGCTGGCAGCTACGGCTGGATAAGAGGGCTGAACCAACATCGTGGCCACCGGTGTATCGCCACCGAAATTGCCGATGGCTGGCGGTAAATGACCTGGTGGCAAAGCCATCGGAGGAAGAAAATTGCCCTCATCCGGCTCTACATCCATGTCGAGCTCCGGTATTTTCGGCTCGATCTCCACCTTTTCGGGAGGCTTTGGTCGATCATAAAGTACCTGCGGAGGCGGAGGATCAACCAGGACGGGATCAGGCACGTGGTAGACCTCCATTTCGGGTGCCTGCAAATTCCCATCGGCCCGAATCAACCGCTCCATGCCCCACAGGAGTATCAGTGTGGCTACTACGGCTGCCGGCGCTACCGCCAAAACTCGCAGCCCCGCCAGACTTCGAAAAATTGCCCCCACATGCTCTTCATGCGTTAATACATTCATATCGACACTCTCCAGATTGTGCTGCAGAAATTATTGTTATATGCAGCAATCAGTTTAAGGCGCATCCTCAAGCAATCTAAATTCAAATACTTCATTCAAGCCGCGAATCTCGCGCGACTGTGGCGCATAGCGATACTGTTTAACTGCTTCGATCGCAGCTTTTTCAAAGACCCCTGTAGGCTGTGCACGCAACACTTGAATCTCTGTTGTCTCACCTGTTGGCAAAATGTTGAATGCGATTTCCACTACACCTTCTCTCCCTCGTCGCAACGCTTTTTGAGGATATTCAGGCATGATTTTTACTAGTGGTTGAATGACATCAGCAGGCGCTCCGCTCCACACAGGATCAATCGTCGCCGTCACCTCATATTTGATGTCTGGCTCGGTCGGCCCCATAGACGGAAAGTGCGGTGGGCTTTCAGAAGCGGCTGAAATAGTCTGGCGTGTAAGTTCTTGCTGGCTCGGCACACCCGCGACGGTAGATTGCTCGCCAATTTCCAGAAGCACCAGCGGCTGCAGCTGGTAAAGACCGACATTCTCCGGCAGCTTTACGTGCCCTAACTGAAAGCCGGCAAGCATCATTAAAATCATCAAAAATATCAGAGCATGAAGCAAAAATTTAATTGGATTATTATGACGAATTCGCGCACCGTCGAGGACGGCAGCGATGCGCTCATAGTGACTACGATGTTCGATCAAGCCTATGGCGCCAGCAAATGTTCTACTAGCTGTTACCTCCAGCAGATCACTCGCATAATCTGAACGCCGACCGTCATTGGCAATAACAATGTCATCGCAAGACAGCTCGGCCAGCCATTCCAATTTGTTCATCACACTCCAAACCGGCGGCACCAGCCAAAAAATAGCACCAATAAAATAGCTAAATTGTTTGACAAACCAATCGCGCCGGGCAATATGGGCAAGCTCGTGAAGCAGGATGCGACGCAACTTGTGCTCACTCCACGACAAGCTTTCCTGTGGCAGCAATATCCAGTAATTAACATCACCCATCGTCAAAGGAGTGGTAATTTTTTTGGAATAGCGCAAATTGATCTCAGATTTAATGACCAGATGCGCACAAAGGTCGTTCAATTGCTTCAGATGAGCCGTAACCGCAAGGTTTTCCGCATCATGCACAACTTTATGAACACTGCGAATTTGTCTTAATCGCTTCAGCCAAAGACATACAACAATCAAAAGATAGGCAGAGCCCAGCAACGTAAATACTTTACTCGGCAGATCAATACCAAGGGACCAATAAAAATTGATGCGAAGGGCTTCAGGCAAAACCAATAAATGCATACCAGGGATATGGTCAACCAGAACGGGGATTAATGCAGCACCGAGCAACACCAGAAATAATAATGCGTGCAAACCCGAGGCTGAGGTACTGCGACTTCGAGACAAAAGAAAAATCGCCACAGAAAGCAGAATCCAAACTTTGATAAGACTCAAAATAAGTAGATTCAATACATCAACTTCCATGACTCACCTCATTAAAAATTATTGGCGATCAATCATTATTATTTTTTCGCGATTTCAGCCGCTGAATTTTTCGCTCAATTTCTTCAATTTCGCGGGCACTCATGCCTTCGGCGTCCATATCCAATAAGGCGCTTACCGCGCGCGCCGGAGAACCTTTAAAAAATGTTTTCAGCAGCCTGCTGATGGCGGACTCTTGTGCCTTTGCCTCTGCCACACAAGGGAAATACATATAGCGTGCGCCCTCTTGGCGAAACTGCACGAGCTGCTTATCAACAAGCCGCGCCAGCAGTGCACGCACCGCCGAATAACTGGGAGGATCTGGAAGACCTTGCTGGATCTCCTGGGCCGAGCACGGCTGGCGCTCGTATAAAATATCCATAATTTGCCGCTCCCTGCGACTCAGTTGTTGCAACGAGGTTTGCATAAACCCTTCCCATGACCGGTTCAGTGTCGACATACTTCATAGGTGCTAAATTTTTAGCACTATGCTAAAAATTTAGCACCTTAAGAAAGCAAGTCAATAGGCTTTCGAAAAGAAATGCCAAACAATGCGCAAACTGTGGATGAGAAAGGAAGCTTTTCAGTAAAGGCGGGCATAAAAAAACGGGCCTCAGCCCGTTTTTGGTTTCTCTATCACATCACTCGATGGGTTCAAGCTCCAGTTCCACTCGACGGTTCGCTTCTCGACCCGATGCGGTGGAATTGGAGGCAATCGGATAGCGATAGGAATATCCGATGGAATTAACTCGACCAGAAGTAACGCCCTGACCAATGAGGTAATTTTTTACGCTAGCAGCGCGATCTTCGCTGAGGCGCTGATTCAAATCTGCACCGCCTGTGTTATCCGTATGGCCGGAAACCTTGATACGGGTTTTTTTGAATTCCGCTAATACTTCGGCAACGGAGTCCAATACGGGGTAAAAATCGCTACGAATATCGCTACGACCCGTGGCAAAGGTGATATTGCCAGGCATGACCAACTGAATATTGTCTCCGTCGCGACGCACTTGCACACCGGAACCCACCAACCGATCACGCAATGCCTTTTCCTGATTATCCATGTAAACACCAACTCCACCGCCGAGTGCCGCACCTGCAGCAGCTCCGGTCAGCACGCCTTTCTTGCGGTCGTTTTTGCTGGCTGTGGCGGCGCCAATTACAGCTCCGGTAATAGCACCTACTCCAGCGCCTTTTGCGGCATTACTGGTTTTCTTTTCCCCGGTGTAAGGGTCTAAAGTGGTACAAGCGGCCAAAACCAGCGCCAATATAGCCACGGTCAATTTACGCATAGGATGTCTCCTTTAATATTCATTTTGTTTTCTGCCGGTCGGAATCAGCATCAGCACCCGAACCAAAATAACGACTATGAAACCAGCGGCAGTTATATAAGCGCCCGTATTTTAACGGGCCGCCTCGGGACTGCAATGGAAATTTAGGCAATTGCTTATGAATCACCGCTGAACTTGCTACCATGCGACGCCGGCCGTCCAAGGTCATGTTTCTCCGGAGATGCACATGAGCGCCTCATTTACCTTTTCCAGGCGATCAATTTTCTTATTTTCAATAACCGCGACTCTGTTCGGCTGTGAACGCTACGCGGTGACATTGAATCAACAACCTGTGTACACCCCACCGCCCCTATACAGCAGTTTCGCCGTTGCCGATCAAGCCCTTATGGATTGCATAAAACAAACAATCATTGATAACAAGGTGGTGCGCATAGAACAACTTACCGCCTTAACCTGCCGCCACGCCGGCTTAACGTCGCTGACAGGGCTTGAGCACTTCGCTTTTATTCAAGAGCTTGATGTTTCTAACAATCAGCTGGAAGACGCGCAAATCCTGGCCAAACTACCGAAGCTGAAAATATTGAAAATTCAGGACAATACTGTGCTGAGGTGCGGCACCCTAAACGAGTTGACACAAAATGGAGTACGCATTAGCGCTCCCGCCCACTGCTCGCGGGATAGCGGCCGGCTAAACTTATTTGGCAACAAACATCAGGCCGATCACATTGCGATGGCTGTGCATCACCTTCATGGGTACCGGCTGCGCGTTGACTGGACCTGCGACCCGTTTGAATACGACATTAACGATGGTGCCAACAGGGGGGGTGGGATGATTTTCAATGGAGACTTGTGCCCCACCATCCGATATATCCATGGTGAAACCAACGATAGTGCCAAATGAAGGGTGAGATATCTCTACCCTGAAAGCCGATGCCGTTCGCTCAAAGCGCCTACGCTCTTCCACTGGTTTCTCCTCGTTTGTTGGTTATTCTCCTCAAGTTATAGCATCGAATGCTCAATGTTGCCTTTCTTCGTTCAACCGCCGCTTCAGCTTCCCCCCTGAGCATCCGGTATCTTTAACCAGCTTATTCGACCAGTTCCCACAGAGTTATCCACAACAAAAAGATACACACACATGCTGTGGATAATTCTGTGGAGTAACTTTTGGTAACAGCTTCTAACCGCCGAAATCAGGGCTCTCCACAATCTTGTCGCTTATTTAAACAGATTAAAAATTACTATAAGTTTCAAAAGGTTAGAAATATCAAGATTTTTTTATAACGATTACACAGAAAAAAGAGGAGGAAAAAGAAATAAAAATACGGCGTGTGGAAAAGCTTGCGCGTCAAGGGGTTGACAGTGCTTTTTTCAACTTAATTCGAGCCAACCAAAGCCTTCGTCCTGGCAGGCGAAGGCGGCGACGGTAATGGGTTTGGTCAGCGAGGCCAGGGCAGCCTGGGCCAAAGCCAATGTATTGTTCTTACGCGAAATATGACCCACGACCAAGTGCTGCAAAACGCTGGTGTCGATTTGATTAAGCAGCGCCACCATCTGGTCATTGCTTAAATGCCCCCACGGTCCTGCCACTCTCCGTTTTAGTGCCAGAGGATAGGGGCCCGACGCCAGCATCTGCCTGTCGTGATTCGCTTCAACCAGCAGCGCATCGCAGGCTTGGTAGGCGTCGAGAACAGCCTGACTGATACTACCTAGATCCGTTAATACCCCTAACTTTCTGCCCGCACCAAAGAACAGGAATTGCACCGGCTCACGCGCGTCATGAGGCACCGGCACCGGTTGCACGGTGATGTTTCCAATGCTAAAGGATTCACAGTTGCGAATAAGCCGAAGATGGGGGATCACCCCCAATGATCGAGCATGATAAGTGCCGGGTGTCATGTAAACCGGAAGCCCGCATTTGCGCGCGATTAACGGCACGCCGCGAATGTGGTCTCCATGCTCATGAGTGACAACGATTGCACTGAGGCTAGACAGATCGAGCTGGAGACGTTTCAGCCTGCGATCAGTTTCCCGCACACTGAAACCGCAGTCGATCAAAATATGGGTATGACCATCACTGACAACAGTGCCATTCCCACTGCTGCCACTTCCGAGGGAAGCAAACCTCAGCACGCGGTATTAAATCAGGTTGCGGCGGATCACCGCCAACATCCGCTTGTTATCGGCAAGATTAATTCGCTCACCACGAGCACTCCTTATTTTCACGATGAAATCGTTGCCCTGTGGATATAGCACCACCAGATACCCATAGGACTTTTCCAAAGGCTCCCCAAACGCGACACCTTCGATATCGTCAAAGAGCCTACGCACCTCTTCTTGAGAAGACAGATGCATCAAAACTTCATTCAATGTATGGGGCGCTTCTTTAGTCGAAGAAGCAGGCTCAAAGGTAAACAAGCGGATAAACCAATTGCGCTTTTTACTCTCGTCGCGGAATTGGGTGTAAAACACCCCTTTTTCACTGGCCTCATCCCACGAGATAAACCCCTCCCGTGTCAGTGAATGGGCCATGGTCGCCCAAGCGCGAGAGCGCGGCACCCGCAAACGCAAAGCAGGCTCCGAGCCATCCATAAACAGCTCCGCTTTCACATCACCGCCGACCGCTTGTCCAAGCAATGAGGCAGCTTTGTTTTCGATATCACCCGCAAGCGCATTCGCTAACTCATCTAACATCCAGGATTCGCGTTCGGGATTGGTGGACGTTTCCGGCCAGGAATTGAACGTCGCCTTATCCCCTGTCACTTGATGTTGCAGCACATGGATTTCGGTGGTTTCTGGGCGGAGGCCTTTTTCAATACGAATACGAAATTGGTTTCTGCTTTCCGGGTCGGCTTTAAAGACCACCCAATCCGTTTGAATGAGACCGGTCGAAGGTGTGCTCTGCAGGACATTTATTCCAGTGCGGGATAAAAAACTTTGCGTCAGCGGCCAAACCTGGCTGGTTGGTGCCTCAGCCAAGATCCAGCGAAGTTCACCTACCTTCTGAATTTTAATTTTGGATTTTTCACCTTCAGCGCTCATTTGCTCGGGGCGCGGCACCACAAAACCATCGGTGCGAATGTCATAAAAAGCGGCGGTCTGCTCCTGCACATCCGGTATTGGGTAAAGCGGTTCCAGTGGAACACTGGAGACACCGTCCGGCACCATAATAGGTTTGATTGAACCGGTGCGCTGATAATCCTCGCTTCGATCACGGAAAATACAGCCTGTCAGCGATGAGGAAACCGCAACGGCTAAGAAGAACATGTGAGCAGGGGCGAGATTGAAGCGGAGAGAGCGAAACAGATTTTTACTTATCATTGAAGGTTTGACAGTCCAGAAAACGGATGAAAACGGTCGGCGCCAGCCTATTTGCTGGCGATGTCCATTATGAGTTAGAGAATACCGGCCGCAACCATGGATTGACGCAAAGGTTCGCGGAACCTTTCAGAGAGCGGCGTCATCGGCAAACGTATGCCGGCGGCGATCATGCCCATCTCAAATAGCGCCCACTTGACCGGAATGGGATTTGACTCCAAAAACAAGCTGCGATGCAGAGGCATAAGCTGCTCGTTTATCGCTCTGGCTGCATTCACCTCGCCAGCTGCAGCTTTACTGCACATATCAGCAACTAATCGAGGTGCGACGTTAGCCGTCACAGAGATCTCACCATCGCCGCCAAGTTCAATAAAATCCACTGCTGTGGCATCGTCTCCGGAGAGCAAAATAAAGTCGCAGTCCAGGTGTTCTTGAATATCTTTAAGACGCTGCATATTGCCTGTCGCCTCTTTGATGCCAACGATATTATCGACACGCGCCAGTCGCGCTACGGTCTCCGGAAGCATGTCCACGGCGGTGCGACCGGGGACGTTATAAAGAAGCTGAGGAATCGCCACCCGCTCGGCGATGTACGCGTGGTGCAAAAACAGCCCCTCTTGGGTGGGCTTGTTGTAATACGGAGCAACCAACAAACAGGCGTCGGCTTTGCAGTCTTTCGCTGCTTGAGTGAGTTCTAAGGCTTCAGAGGTGGAGTTGGCGCCGGTACCAGCGATTACCGGTATACGCTTGTTCACCATATCCACCGTGCGACGAATCACTTCCACATGCTCATGCATATCCAATGTAGCGGATTCACCCGTGGTGCCCACCGCAACTATCGCTTGGGTTCCCTGTTCAATATGCCACTCCACCAAGCCGGCCAGTGACTCCCAATCCAGCGAGCCGTCCTGTTGCATGGGGGTAACCAGAGCGACCATGCTACCTTGAAACATGTTGATCTCCGCGGGTGTCGTGGTGAAGGAAAAGCTCGCTATGGTACTGGCGGACCCTGGAACACTCAAGCCGGATTCCGTTATGAGGATTTGCGCCGCTTGCGCTGAACTCCCGCCTGCTCGTAAAGATCCGGCTCGCCGGGTGGGCGTGACTTAAATCGGCGGTGTACCCAGAGATATTGCTCGGGCTGCTCCAATATCCGCGCCTCAACAAACTGGTTGATGCGCAAGGTGTCCGCCTGCTCATCACCGGAGGGAAAATCCTGAAGCGGCGGAAAAATTTTCAAGTGGTAGCCCTGTCCGTTCGGCCGACGGGTCTGGGTAAACGCAATCACCTGCGCCTTGCCTAATCGAGCCAACTGGCTGGTCGCCGTGACGGTAGCGGCAGGCACGCCGAACAGAGGAACAAAAATACTGTGTTTAGCACCGTAGTCCTGGTCCGGTGCATACCAGATAGCGCGACCGTTGCGCAGGGCCTTGACCATGGCTCGAACGTCGTCGCGAGGGATGGCTTGCCCTTGCATGCTATGACGCTCACGGCCGTTGCGTTGGACGTAGTCGTAAACCGGGTTGTTGTGCGGCCGATAGGTACCGTCAATGGAAAACCGCAAACCCAACAGTTTTGCGCCTATGTCGATATGAGTGAAATGGAAGGCCATTAAAATCACGCCGACTCCGCTCTCGCGGGCCGCGATCAGGTGCTCCAGTCCCTCTATGGTGTACAGACGTTGCAGGCGCCACTTTGGCCAGAACCAAGCGATGCCCGTCTCAAAAAACGCGATGCCGATAGACTCCATTACTTGCCGCGTAACCTCCTCCCGCCGCTCCGGGGTCCAGGCGGGAAAACATAAGTCGAGATTCGCGCGGGCGATTTGCCGACGACGACCCGCAACACGATATAGAAGCTTGCCGAGCAGTCGACCGAGAATGTACTGGATTCCATATGGCAGCAGCGTCACGCAGTACCACAGCAAAAACCCCAGCCAGGTAAGCCAGTAACGCGGGTGCAGCAGCGCGGCGCGGAAGCGTGGCGAGCTCATGAGAGAACGATCGTCAT
>DJFQ01000005.1:25884-40628 GCA_002432095.1 Marinagarivorans sp. UBA5868
AAAAGTTTGAGAAATTCAGCGTTGTAGCCTTTGTAATCGGTCAAGTCGAAAAGATTCTCTTCGGTCACCTGCGGCCACAAGCTCTCCACTTTAGCCTGCGTCTGCGGATTGAGTTCCAGGTTATCCATGCGCAGGCGTTGGTGATCGTCCAGTCGCGGATTGCCGGTATACAAGCCTTCAGTAAAGAGTCGATACAACTGCTCGATACAACCTTCGTGGGTGCCCTCCTCCTTCATTACTTTATATAACAAGGAGATATAGAGAGGCATGATGGGAATGGCGGAACTTGCTTGTGTGACCAGCGCCTTGAGCACTGCCACATAAGCTTTACCATGCTTTCCGCTGTTGGCGTCATTGATTGCTTTGGCCGCGCGGTCAAGATCTTCTTTCGCTTTGCCGATGGTCGCTTTCCCGTAGATGGGCCAAGTAATTTTTTCGCCGAGATAGGTGTAGGCAACCGTCTGGAACCCATCCGCCAACAAATCCGCATCCGCTAAGGCTTTCAGCCACAACTCCCAATCTTCTCCACCCATCACCTTGATAGTGCCGAGAATTTCTTCTTCAGAGGCGGGTTGCAACGTCAGTTCAGAGATTTTTAACGTATCGGTGTTGAGGTTTTTCGCTGTGTAACTGTGTCCGACGGGTTTCAAGGCAGAGGAATACACTTCGCCGGAGACCGGATCGGTACGGCGTGGCGACGCCAAACTGTAGACCACCAAGTCCACCTTACCCATGTCGCTTTTCAGCATCTGGATAGTTTTATCTTTGATTTCCTGAGAAAACGCGTCGCCGTTAATACTTTTGGCATAAAGGCCGGCAGCGTGAGCCTCTTGCTCGAACGCGGCAGCATTGTAATAACCTGCAGAGCCTGTTTTGCTCTCGGTAGGGGGTTTCTCAAAGAAAATACCCAGCGTATCGGAGCCACAACCAAACGCGGAGGTAATACGGGAGGCCAAACCGTAACCGGTGGAGGCGCCTATCACCAGAACATTTTTTGGACCATTCGCGATAGCGCCGGACTTTTTCACGAAGGCGATCTGCTCACGAACATTGGCTGCGCAGCCTTGCGGATGAGCATTGGTGCAGATAAATCCACGAACTTTCGGTTTGATAATCATGGTCGCAAACGGGTCCTGTGCTGGGTGAAAGGCCGGCATTATAACCGAATCTTTTGCCGCGTCTGCCGGTGGGCCTGTAGCTGTAACCATGCACGGTTCGGTAGCGGCAGAGAAATGCCTATAATACGCGCCACATTTTCTGCTGCGACCCGACTCTTCTCATGTATTCGCTCCGTTTCAACACTCAGCCTGTTTGGACACAAGCCGTTCTGAACGATTTTGATACTTTCCTGGTGGATCACGCTGCGGCGGAAAAAAAAGCCTCAGGCATGGCCATCGCCATGCTGTCGCACTATCCAGACAAACCGGAAATCGTCAATGCCATGATTGATTTATCGCTGGAGGAAATGACGCACTTTCGCGAGGTTGTCAAAATTCTGCACCAGCGGGGATTGCGTCTTGGGGCGGATCGCAAAGATGCGTATATCAACGCGCTGCGCCAACACAGCAGAACCGGCACGGACGTCTATTTACTCGACCGGCTGCTGATCGGCAGCATTGTTGAGGCAAGGGGTTGCGAACGATTCGGCTTAATTGCCGATGCGTTACCCGCAGGGGATATGAAAAAATTCTATCGCGCAATTACAGAATCCGAGGCGCGTCACGAGGATTTATTTGTGAAACTGGCGAAATTGTATTTTCCCTTGCCGGAAATTGAACAACGCCTGGACGAATTACTGGATGTGGAAGCCGATATAGTCGCACGCCTGCCGATTGCGGCGGCGCTGCACTGAGTAGATGACGGTGGTCAACAAGGCGCTCACTAAGTATCTGCGTACTTATGCGGAACCGGAATGCGTCGCGCTGGAAAGTTTCCCGCCTATTTCTCCGCGACACATTCTGGTCATTCCCGCTTTTCGTGAAACCACTGAATTTGCCGAACGCATCTCCGCAACCTTCGACTCGGACATTTTGATTATCGTGATCATCAATCAGCCAGATGGAGAAGAAGAACCACTAAACCGTCGGCTGATGAATTTTTTTCACCAGTGCCCACTTGTTTGGCAAAACGGCAATCTGTCACTGTTCACCGATACCGGCGGCGCCTTACATTGGCTGGTGGTGGACAGGTTTAGTGCCGGGCGCACAATTGACGCCAAGCAGGGTGTCGGTCTCGCACGCAAGCTAGGCTGTGATCTTGCGGTGGCGGTCATGGCTGCTGATCGAGACAGCACTTCGTGGATTTGCAGCACGGACGCTGATGCCACCTTGCCCCGTGATTATTTCAACGCGCTGGATTCCTGCCCCACCGACGCGGTGGCTGCAGTATTCAGCGTCAAACATACTGCGCCGGAATCTGGTGACATCCAAATCCTGGCGGCAACAGTGCAATACGAGCGAGCGCTCAATTACTACACTGCAGGTTTGGCCTGGGCCGGGTCCCCTTACGCATTTCCGACTATTGGCAGCGCCTTAGCGGTAAGAATGCAAGCCTATTGCGAGTGCCGGGGCTTTCCTCGCAAACCCGGCGGCGAGGATTTCTACCTGCTCAACAAGTTGGCGAAACTCGGTCGCGTACACTGGCTGAAAAACACTGTGATTTCCGTCACTGCGCGCCTATCCGACCGGGCGCCATTTGGCACCGGACAAGCGGTCAAAAAAATTCTCGACCTGGTAGAACCAGCCGAATTTGTCTATTACGCCCCCCAAACCTTTATCGAACTGCGCACTTGGATACATCACATTTCTAAAATATGGTCGTTAATACAAAGCCACCGCGATCCGCTGGAAAACCTACCGCCGCATCTTCAAGGCATTTTGATGGAGGCTGGTATCGATAATTTATGGGCACACATCCGACGCCAGATCGATAACCCTAAACGGTGCGAGATAGTAGTGCATCACTGGTTCGACGCATTTCAAACTCTAAAATTTATTCGCCGCCTGCAGGACTTGCGCTACCCTGCCCTACCTCTGGACAAATGTCTGCAACTCGCGCCGTTTATCAGGAAATCGAGCCGTGAATGACTTTGTTGTCGAACAAGCTTTATTGTTGATCGTCGCCTTCAGCGCAAACCTTCTATCGTCTTTGGCCGGCGGGGGCGCTGGACTGGTGCAACTCCCAGCACTGATTTTTCTCGGGCTGCCATTTGCAACCGCACTGGCCACACACAAAATTGCCACCGTCGCATTGGGAGTGGGTGCAAGCCTGAAGCACGGCGGCGAAGGGCATATGGAGATGCGCTTTGCCATATTTATTTTGGCGTGCGGTTTGCCAGGTGTAATTTTGGGAGCGCGCACGGTGTTGGGATTGCCGGACAATCTGGCGCGCATTGCTCTGGGTGTACTCACCATTGGCCTGGGTATTTATTCGCTGATTAAAAAAAATCTCGGGCAGACATGGCTGCCGAGCAATCGCGATTTGCGTGGTATGACACTCGGTGGACNNTGCGCGGTATGACACTCGGTGGACTTTGGCTCTTTGGTCTGGGATTTCTTAATGGCTCACTCACCTCCGGCACGGGATTATTTGTCACTCTGCTGCTGATTGGCTGGTTCGGTCTCGACTACAAACGCGCCACTGCTTACACAATGATCCTCGTTGGCCTGTTCTGGAACGGCGCGGGCGCTTTAACCTTAGCCATGCTGACTCAACCCCAGTGGTCATGGCTGCCGATGTTGGTGCTGGGCTCGCTCCTCGGCGGATATTGGGGGGCGCACCTGGCAATTAAAAAAGGCAATCCTTTGATTAAAAGAGTATTTGAAGTCGTCACTATCCTATCGGGCATTACACTGATTGCCACCGCTTTACGATAATTGAGAAACGCATGCTGCCCATCTATTTGAACCCGCTCACGGTCTTCAAAACCCTCGACGAAATTGATCGTGAATATCCGTCGCACACAGCTGATCGCACCACCGGCCTGCGCACCACGTTGATCGTTCTTTTTAGTACCTGTGTCGCTCTGCTGCTGCTCAATTACCTGAAAAATTCCTCTGTGATGAATGTCATGCTGGAACAATTGGCAAGTTGGCAAGGGATGCCCAAAAATCACTGGTTGGCAAAATTACACGGTAGCGGCTTCGATGAATTGACTCGGTATGCTTGGTGGAGCGGCTGGCATGTCGTTACTTACGTGATAATACCGGCGATTGTTTTGCGGATTTTTTTTAATCACCGATTAATCAGCTACGGCTGGCGCTGGGGCGAAACGCATAAACACTGGCAAGGCTATTTGCTGCTACTCAGCCCCATTTTAGTCATGGTGGTGCTGGTAAGCTTTCGCGATGATTTTGTCGACCACTATCCGTTTTACAATCTCGCCGGGCGCAGCTGGTTAGACTTTTTCGCCTGGGAATTGCTGTATCTGCTCCAGTTCGCCTGTTTGGAATTCTTCTTCCGCGGCTACTTAGTGCAGACATTACGCCCCCACTACGGCGCCGCAGCAATCTGGATCATGATTGTGCCCTATTTAATGATTCACTTTCCCAAACCCTGGTTAGAGGCCACCGGGGCAATTTTTTTTGGATTATTCCTCGGCATGCTCGCGTTGCGTTCGCGTTCCATATGGGGCGGCTTTTTTGTTCATGCGGGAGTTGCCGTCAGTATGGATGTGGCATCTCTGATTCAGCGGGAGCAAATTCCACAACAATGGTTGCCGTGGTGAGATTTAATCTAGAACCGATCAATACCTAAATCCGAGCTGCAACGCCAATCCGGCTTCAGAGTGTTTGTCGGAATAAGTAGCGGCAATATCGAAACTGCCATAGCGAAATCCAGCACCAAGGCCAAGTGCAGGTAGGCCTGTGCGATCCACCGTGTTGTAGCGATAACCCATACGAATATATTGGTGCTGCCACAGGCGGAATTGAGACCCGATACTGATATAACGCCTGTCGACATCAAATCCCAGCGGTTCGGTGCGCGTGAGATCCACATCCACTGCGAGCATGGCATCATCACTGCCGAAGGCCACACCAGCGCGCGCGATGGGCCGTAGAATAATGGTGTCGCCAAAGCGGTTTTTCAGTTCTTTGCGCACGACATTTTTCACCGCCATGCCGAATGACCAGTAGCGTGCGACGCTATAGGTCATACCTAAATCCAAGTTCCAAAACTGATAATCGAGGCGGGTGAAATCCAGCTTGTATTCCTCCCACTCGAACTCATCGACTCTTTGCACATAAGCTATGGTGGAATATTCCTGCTGTTTAATATTTGCGCCAATCGATAAGCCCGGCAGCGCCGGGGGCATCAGCGAAAATGTGAGTGCCGTTTCCACCACGTCGGCACCGGAATAAATAATCCGGCTACTGAGATCATCGGGAATTTCATAACGCAGGAAATTACGCAGATCCACATCGGTGAGCTCCAGATCATCAATGTTCTGTGCGGTACCCTCATCCACAATAAAACCCGCCAATGCCTGCAAATCCACATGGCGATTGAGCCCCGTCAGTTTGTCGCCGAGATCCCGAATGCCCTCAAGCAATGGCTGAATACCCGGAATTTGGAGCGGGTCGTGTAATTGCTCGTTTAATTCCCAGCTTTCTGCGGACTGTTGGATAAGATTCTGAATTTCCCGCCAATTTACCTGGCGCGCCAGCAATTCCAGCCGGTGGGTGTCCACAGGCTCCCCCGCCATTTCCACATCGCGCAGATATTGCTCCACGCCATCCACCAGCGGCTGAATTCCCGCCAACTGCTGATAATTAAGCAATCGCTCATCAACACTGCCGCTGTTGAGCGATTCCCGCACCATATCCTCAATCCCCGGCCAATCCACCGCATCGTAGAGTTCTTCCAACCGCTGAGAACTTTCCAAGGTATCCGCTAGAGAAAACGCTGTTTCCGCCAGCCTCGCAATACGGCGAAGATCGTCTGGGTCATTTTTTACCACACCGCTCAATACCTGATAACGATGGACAAATGCCCCCACCGCAAATGTTTGGTGTTTGGCAAGTGCGTGTGCGCCGCCGGAAGCGGCAATACGGATATAACGGTCGGGCAGTTTATTGACTTCATCGAGAACTTGATGTGCCGCCACCCCGAGAGTACGCAGTACTTCCGGATCCAAATTCCCACCGCGAAATGCCCGGCGGGCATTCTTGAATTTTTTCTCCAATTGCAAACTTTCGAAGTTCTCTTCGATTTCCTCAAAGGTTTCAATAAAGTTTTGACGATCGATTACCCGGGCGCCTAAATACATATCGAACATGCCCCAAGTTCGACCGTCGTCGATCACCGCCGGATTCAAATAGGGTCTGTCGCCGCCGACACCTGTGACGGCACCTGCACCGCCCAGCCCCATCGAGTCTGCATCAAAAGAAAGAAAAGAAACGGCGCGGCTCTCGTCGCTTAACACGAGTACCGATAATAGACAGGAGATACGCAGAATGCCGGTCTTGCGCGCCATGGGAGTGATGTTCTTGAGGGGGTTTTTGACGAGGCGCCATGTTGCCGCAATCATCCTCGCGCAGCAAACACTTTTGCCCAGACTGAGGATTTACACACACTGGCCAAAATAAAATCAGACGCAAATAAAAACAATCTTGCGCCAATCGCAACACGACAGATCAGGTTTCTTCTGGCGGCGTCACGGCTCCCTGTACCGCCGCCAGAGAACTCAGTTCGCCGAAAAAGATACGGAAATTCGATTGTTTTTCTGCGCTATCGCGTTCCATTCGCCCGCACTGATGGCATTACTCACCGATGGATATGTATAACGCGGGATGGAATACGCCTGAGAGGACAGTTCGACTTCGATATTGCCCTCCATAAGGATCGGCGCGCTGTGCAAATAATTAAGGAATCCGACTGAGACCTGATCATTCACCGTCACTTCTGGAACCCGATTGGCAAGCAACACACAGTCTTCCAGATTGCTCTCTGGCTCCGGCAAAATAAATCCGCCGCTCGGATCTTCCACTACACAGAAATTTCCAAGATGGATATCCAAAAATACTGCACCATTAAAATTTGCGGCTTTTAACAGAGCAAGCAATTCACCCAGCATATATATTCGCTGATCGCCGAGGGGAATTTCACCAAACGCAATTTGGGTGTTTACATTCACCGCCCAGCTCAGAGCGTCGAGCAAAACCTGCCGATCTGCATATGCGGTTGCCGTTGTGCGGCTTTCCGCTCCGTCACTAACTTTCGCAAAGAGCCGATTGATCAATTCTTCTTGCGCTCGGGTTCGGTCGATAAGCTCATCGTACCGTGTCGTGAGCAGTTCCTGGTGGCGATTATTGATGTAAAGGTGGTACCCGAGAAACGCAATGCCCAGCAGAATAATCCCGAGGAAAATTGATGAAACGCCGGATTTATCAGCCGGGGTATCCACCACAAATGGCTCCATCGGCGCGACCGGTTCCGCCGAGCGTTCAGCCGATGCCGGTACAGCTCGATTGACAGCACGGTTCTTGTCCTGGGCGTCCTTGGCCAGGCGGCGCAACAAAAATTTGGTGCTATCTTCGATTTCCTGACGCACTTTGGCGATGTGAATTTCAAACAACCGGCTGATCTGTTTCTGCACCTGATCCAAATCGCTGGGCATTTCGGAAGCAACCGACGATTCGTCGGTGTCATCGAAGGAAGTCAGTGGTGGCTTGACGAGAGGCCCCTCTTCAATCACGTCGGTCAACACCGGTTCTGTCGCGCTGGCGGCAGCATCCTCCGAGTTTCTCGCGACAATACCGAGGCTACCGAGCACCTTTTCCAGGTTGGCGTGTTTGATGACCTCTTTGCCCAGAATATCGATTGCCCCGAGCGCGCGAGCTTGGCCCACATAAACATCACCTTGCTCGGAGGTGTACATGATCACCGGTATCAATGCCGTACCGGGGTTGGATTTGATGATCTTAAGTGCCTCCAACCCGTCCATCCCTTCCATGTGATGATCGAGAAAGATGACGGCGGGTTGACGGTAGGAGAGATAACCCAGCGCTTCTTCAGCGGAGAGCACGGTATCCACCTCTAGATCGAAGCGTTCCAGCATTTTGCGCAAACGCACCTGCGCCGTTTTGGAGTCATCGACGATAAGAGCACGCCGCCGGGCCATACCTGTTCCTTATTCTTGTCGCGTTCTTCCGCCCCGTGAAGACCGGTGGCAGCAGAGCATCTATGAGGATTGATGATTCACATGAGACCAGGAATGTGCCCAGCTCATTCATTCCGGTTAGTAACTAGCCGATTAGTAACTAGAACCAGCCGCGGGTTCCCGACGTGGAGACCGCAGGATCCGATAAGTTCCAATAGTTATAACACAGATCCCCAGGGTGCGCCGGATGAGGGTTACAGAGGGTGAAGTGGGTTCAAATTGGCAGGCAAAAAAAATGGCGGCTTGCGCCGCCTAACGAGTGCAGAAAGGTATCTGCCATCAAAGGAGCAGGGAATGATTACATGCCGATCTGGATTCGACCGCCGACCTCGCGCACAGGATAGGTCTTCACCGATACCGTGTTATCTTCCAGACAAGCGCCGGTCTGCAGATTGAAATGTTGTTTATAAATTGGTGACGCCACAACTAGCTGGCCTTTCAGATCGCCAACAATTCCTCGGGACAACACCGCAGCTTTGCTGAACGGATCAATAGCATCAATAGCGTAGAGATTATCTCTCACGCGATAAATCGCCACTTGTTCACCATTGACCAGCGCGCGTGCGCCCAATTCGGGTAACAATTCGTGACTTTCACACACATCTACCCAGATTTCTCGTAATTCTGCGGCATTCATAAACAACTCCGTTTACAGATTTTTATTTCAGCATGTTGGCATTGATTGGCCATTCGCATTACGCAGTTTCCAATTCCGTGGAAGTAACAAAACGGACAAGCTCATCTTCATTAGCAGGTCGTATTTGATTACGCTCCTCAACAAATACAACGGTGTTATCGCGCTTTTCACTATTGACGAACGTGCGAAAGCGCTTGAGTTTTTCAGCATCACCAATGGTGGATTTCCATTCGCACTGATAGGCGTCTACCACTCTTTGCATATCGTTTTCCAAATCCGCGCCGATACCCAATTTATCGTCGATAACCACATTCTTAAGATATTTTAGCCCTCCCTCCAGGTTATCCATCCATACAGATGTGCGCTGAAGCCGATCGGCCGTGCGAACGTAAAACATCAAAAAGCGATCGATATATTTCAATAGCGTCGCGTCGTCTAGACCCGTGGCAAAAAGGTCCGCATGGCGCGGTTTCATACCGCCATTGCCACATACATACAAACTCCATCCGGTTTCGGTGGCGATCACACCCACATCCTTGCTTTGCGCCTCCGCACATTCACGAGTGCATCCAGATACCGCAAACTTCAATTTATGTGGTGCACGCAAACCCTTGTAGCGCTCTTCGATCGCAATCGCCATGCCGACACTGTCGAGCACACCATACCGACACCAAGTGCTGCCAACACAGGATTTGACTGTGCGTACCGACTTGCCATAGGCATGGCCTGTTTCGAAACCAGCATCCACGAGTTCTTGCCAAATCGCCGGAAGATCATCCAGTTGCGCGCCAAACAAATCGATGCGCTGACCACCGGTGATCTTTGTATACAGGTTATATTTTTTTCCGACCTGACCCAGCACGATTAATTTATCCGGAGTAATTTCACCACCGGCGATGCGTGGCACAATGGAGTAAGTGCCATTTTTCTGCATATTCGCCATAAAATAATCGTTGGTATCCTGTAAAGGCGCCAACTCATTTTTCATAATGAATCCGTTCCAACAGCTGGCAAGTATCGAAGCAACTGTCGGCTTACAGATGTCGCAGCCCAAACCGCGCCCGTGCTTTTCGATCAGCGCATCGAAGGTCTGAATTTTTTCGACGCGCACCAAATGAAACAATTCTTGTCGGGTAAACGGAAAATGCTCACAGAGATCGGTGTTGACCTCGACACCTAGTTTGGTGAGTTCGCTATTCATGACCTGAGTCGCGAGTGCAACGCAACCGCCACAACCCGTGCCCGCTTTAGTCATGCTTTTAATCGCGCCGATCGTTGTGGCACCATCGCGCACCGCGCAGCAAATAGTGCCTTTGCTAACGTCGTGACATGAACAAATAGTCGCGGTTTCCGGCAATGCGTCAACACCAAGACCGGACGCAGCCTGACCATCGGATGCCGGCACTATTAATTGCTCGGGCGCTTCCGGGACATCCATTCCGTTGAGGCAAATCTGCAATAGGTTGCCGTAAACTTCCGTATCGCCCACCAGCACCGACCCAATCAATTTTTTGCCGTCTGGTGATAATACGAGGCGTTTATAAATTTCATTAATACCGTCTTGATAGACGTAGCTGAGCGCGCCGGGCGTACGTGCATGGGCGTCACCAATACTCGCCACTTCCACGCCGAGCAATTTCAATTTTGTGCTCATATCAGCACCGACAAATTGATCGGCGCCTCCAGTGATATGAGAAACTGCGACCTTCGCCATTTGGTACCCCGGTGCGACCAGGCCATATATGCGTCCGCTCCATAGGGCACATTCGCCAATTGCATAAATGTTAGCGACGGATGTTTGGCAGAAATTATTAACCACAATACCACCGCGTTCACCAACGCTTAGACTGGCATTGCGGGCGAGTTCATCCCTCGGCCGGATACCGGCGGAGAATAAAATCATGTCGGTTTCCAGATAACTGCCGTCGGCAAAATTCATGCGGTAGCGGCACTTTTCCCCGGCGACGATTTCCTGAGTGTTTTTTTCCGTATGGACTTTTACATCCAGCTTCTCGATTTTTTTGCGTAGGACAAGGCCACCTCCCTCGTCCAATTGCACGGCCATAAGTCGCGGCGCAAATTCCACGACATGGGTATCGAGACCGAGATTCTTTAACGCATTTGCCGCCTCAAGGCCCAGCAATCCGCCGCCGACAACAACACCGATTTTGCTTTGCGCGGCCGACTCGGTTATGGCTTCCAAATCTTCAATTGTGCGATACACCAGACAATGGGGCTGCTCACGTCCAGGCAAAGGCGGCACAAACGGATAGGAACCGGTCGCCAAAACCAATTTATCGTAGGTTTCTTTGCGACCACTGGCGGTGATCACACAATTATTTTCCGGTTGTATTTCCGTCACCTGCTCATTCAGAACGTAATGAACACCGTTGCTGCGGTAGTAATCTTCCGAAGTGAGCATGAGATCCGCTGCGGTTGAACCGGAAAAGTAACTGCTCAACTGCACTCTGTCATACGCTAACCGCGGCTCCTCCGCGAAAGTGACGATATCGAATGTTTCAGCCTGGGGCGAATTGAGCATGTTCTCGATAAATTTGTGTCCGACCATGCCGTTGCCGACAACAAGAATTTTGGTTTTTTTCATGATGGCGATACCTCGCTAGTTACGCGAAAAATCAGGCGCTGAGGCGCCGATCGCTGAATTGAGAATGGATAAATTCGGGTTGCAGTTGAGCAGCGAGAGTTACTACGTCGCCGACGACAATTAACGCTGGCGATTCGATGCCGTAGCGGTCAACAAGCTCTGCCAACTCATAAAGATGTCCCTGCATTACACGCTGATCGGCGCGACAGCCGTTTTCAATAAATGCGACAGGTGTTCGCCTTGGCATTCCATGCTCCAAAAGAGAATTCTGAATCCAGGAGGCTTTGGAGAGTCCCATGTAAAACACCAGGGTGTGGCGCACATTTGCGAGCGCGTTCCAATTGAGATCAGCCTCCGTTTCGCCATGTGCGGTAATGAATGTGCAGCCTTGCGCCAAACCTCTATGGGTAAGGGGAATTCCCGCGTACGCCGTGCAACCGGAAGCAGCAGTTATTCCCGGCACCACCTCTACGGTAATTCCGGCCTGAGTCAAGGCCAGTGCTTCTTCACCACCGCGACCAAACACATAAGGGTCGCCACCTTTAACCCGACAAATGTTTTTACCCGCCAATGCTTTTTTAACGAGCAGTGAATTGAGATCTTTTTGCGCAATACTGTGCTGGCCTTTTTTCTTGCCGACATAAAAGGCCGGAACCGTCGGAGGAAAAAGATCGCGAATTTCTTCACTGACCAAGTGATCAAAAAGAATGAGATCCGCCGTTTCGATTGCGCGAATTGCTTTCACCGTCAATAGGTCGGGATCACCCGGCCCGGCGCCTACAATTGATACTTTGCCAGTTGGTTTTTTTACTTGCATAAAGCCGCCCGTTCAGCAACACGCTTTTTCCAAGCGTCGATAATTTAAGAGGAAGACGGGAGCGAAATTGCAATCCGTGTACCAGAACACAAACAGCTTCATAATTTTATTTTTAGTACTTCTGAATCAAACAGTTAGTTGATAGGTGAGGAGGATTGAACAGATTGGCGAGTGATAAAGCACCCTGGAAAACGCACTCAATAAAGGCACTCAAGCACCATTAGCTATCATTCTTAGCGTCTAATCGCGTTGCATTAACGCACCAAATATGAACACCAAAGAACCACTAAGGAACACAAAATAAATTTAGTAAAAATCGAATGCCATAAAAAAGAACAAACACAGAAAAATCGCACCAATATAAGCCAAATTCATCCTATTCTTATAAAGTGAAAAAGATGTTGATGGCGGGATCTGAATGCGCGGGGTCTGTCAAATTGGCTTTCGATTTGAATGCGTCCTCAGTGATAAGGCCCCAAGAGCGATCAATCACAAACGCTTCAAGCCCGATTCTCTTAACCCCGAGGAGCTTGCATAATAGCCGCCATGAGCCCACACAATCTTATAGACCCGTTCGGCCGCAAGGTGCATTACCTGCGTTTGTCCGTGACCGACCGCTGCGACTTCCGCTGTCGTTATTGCATGGCGGAAGATATGACTTTTCTACCGCGCAGCCAGGTATTGTCGCTGGAGGAGATGACTACCATCGCCCGCGTATTCCGCAGCCTGGGCGGCGACAAGCTGAGGGTCACGGGTGGCGAACCTTTGATTCGTCGCGATGTGCTCCACTTGTTTCAGAATCTCGGCAAGCTCGGCTTTGCCGACCTCAGCCTTACCACCAATGGTTCACGCTTGGCGGAATTGGCGCACCCATTGGTGGCGGCTGGAGTCCATCGGGTGAATATCAGCCTGGACTCCCTACATCCTGAGCGTTTCCGCGATATCACTCGCACGGGGGATCTCCGTTCTGTGCTTGCGGGTATCGAGGCGGCACAGAGAGCAGGGTTCCGGCGCGTCAAACTCAATACAGTGATCATGCGGCATTTCAATCTGGACGAATTAGTGCCGCTCACCGCTTTTGCCCTGGATAATGGGCTGGACATTAGTTTTATTGAAGAAATGCCACTGGGTGAAATTGATAGCCACAAACGCCGGGATGAGTTTGTTAGCAGCGCAGAACTGCGTGAGCATTTGAGCTCGGTGTTTTTCCTAACACCTATTGATGAATCCAGCGGCGGGCCGGCGCGTTATTGGGCGGTACAGGGCCACGCCAATCGCGTAGGTTTTATCTCTCCGCATAGCCACAATTTCTGCGCGAGCTGCAATCGCGTAAGGGTTAGCGCTGAGGGCCGCATTCTGCTCTGTCTGGGTAACGAACACAGTGCAGATCTGCGCGCCGTCCTGCGCAATGCTCCCGCCGATCAACAGGACAGTGCACTCGCCGAAGCTTTTGTGGAGGCGCTCAAGCTCAAACCGGAGCGCCATCATTTCAATCTGGATGAAGCCCCGCAGATCCTCCGATTTATGAACGCCACGGGCGGTTGAGCCCCACGTCACCGCTATCGCACAGGAAGTTTTCATGTCACAAAGTTACGAAGAGTTTTATCCGTTAAATATTGCCGTGCTCACTGTGTCGGACACCCGCACCCTGGCCGAGGATAAATCCGGCGATGCATTGGTAGCCAATCTCACTGGCGCAGGCCACTGTTTGTATGATCGTGCACTGGTAAAAGATGACGTTTATCAAATCCGAGCGGTTGTTTCCCGCTGGATTGCCGATGCGAAAGCGCAGGTGGTTCTGGTGACCGGAGGCACAGGATTCTCGGGCCGGGATAGCACACCAGAGGCGGTGGGGCCGCTGCTTGATAAACACATTCAGGGTTTCGGTGAACTGTTCCGCCAGATTTCCTTTGCCGAAATCGGCACCTCCACCATCCAGTCACGCGCACTCGGCGGCCTGGCCAATGGCACTCTGATTTTTTGTCTGCCAGGTTCCACCAACGCCTGTAACACGGCTTGGCAGAAGATTTTGCAAGCGCAATTGGATAGCCGCACCCGCCCCTGCAATTTCTATATGCAGGTAAAACTTTGATCGCTAACCGGAACCAACCTGCATGATGGACGTATTCACCGCGCGCGAACTGATCGCGAAGCAGGCTCGCGGGCTGACAGCTGAGGCATTGCCCTTGTGCAACTCCCATCACCGCATAGCCGCGCTCGATATGGTTGCAGCCGTCGATGCTCCACCAGCGGACAACAGTGCTATGGACGGTTATGCGCTAAGCCTTCCCAACGAAGCTCCTCCCTGGGTATTGTCCATTAGCCAAACTGTCGCCGCAGGAACACCACCGGCACCACTGCAAACAGGCACCGCTGCACGAATTTTTACCGGCGCAGAAATTCCCGCTGGGGCGAATGCGGTCGTGCTGCAGGAGGAATGCGAGCGGAATGGCGATCAGGTGATCGTCAAAGTCGCGGCGCGACCTGGCGACAATATCCGACCGCGAGCCCAGGATATTCAGCG
>DJFQ01000082.1:0-141 GCA_002432095.1 Marinagarivorans sp. UBA5868
GTGAGGCGAAAGACCGCCTTCGCCCGTGTTCAGCCAGCAACCTGCCAGCGCGGCGCCTCTGCTGAGAGCGTTCACAGCTGGTTTCGACAAGGCGCCGTAGCTCATGCCGGAAATATTGAAATACGATTTGGTGGCGAAGGG
>DJFQ01000082.1:231-12611 GCA_002432095.1 Marinagarivorans sp. UBA5868
AAATACTGGCGGAAAAATTCGCCGAGGTGTTCGAACAAATAGCGAAAACGGCCTATAACAGGGTAGTTGCGGCGAATCGCCGAATGGGACTGACGTAAATCGATAACATAAATGATGATGACCGCGGCAATTGAGCAGCCCACCGCCAGTATAAAAAGGATCGCCAGCCAATTGAGGATGTGCTGGATGGTGGTATCAAGCATGGACCAATTTTTCCAGTGGTTGGCGTGACTCGAAGCCTGCCCGGGGGCGTGATTGTGCTATCGCGGCTGATGGTTTTAAATAGCGCCTCCGTAATCGGGCGTCATTTTATCCGATCTCGCGGTGACCGTACTCTTTGGCTCGGGCGTAGGCAACATTTTGCTGCTCCCTGTACCAGAACTGCCAACAAAGGATGGTTTTGGATGCGCTTACATTATTCAGGTAGGAACCTAAATTTATGAAAAAAATACTTGTCGCGATTGTTGGCCTTTTAGTGATTGCCCTCTTGGTATTGCCGTTTGTTGGCGCTTATAAAACCGAGGAAACGTTCAATAATTGGATTGCCCAGGTAAACCGCATGGGCGCTTATGATCTGCAATGGGAAAGCTACGATAAAGGGTGGTTGCAAACCCAGGCGGTGCTCAAGGTGGGTTTTAAACCCGGCATTATGCCAGCCTCTGAAGACGGTGAGCTCAATTGGTATCTTCCGCTGAACGTCAAGCTTAATCACGGCCCGGTATTGTGGCTCGATGGTGTACGGTTGGGCTGGTTTTCGGGGGACTTTTATCTCGATGAACAACATGAAATGTGGTTGGAGCGAAATCTTCAGAAGCAGGGCGAAGGTCACTTTTTTGTTTCCGATGTTTATATGAATCTCGCTGGGGATACCTCGTTGCAAGACCACAGCCTGCCGTTCAGTTTCACAACCGAGTCTGGCGAGACTTTTCAGGTAAGTGCCTATAGCGGTGCAGGCGTGATCAAGCGATCTGGAGTGGTGGACTACAGCGGCAAGCTCCCCGCCTTCACAATGACCGGTGGCGAAACGGCCGAAGTCAATATTCAAGATGCGCTATTCCGTGTTCATTCCGATCTGGGGCGCAAAGTGGGCGAGTATGTCATCCCTGGCAATGGGGAATTTTCCATTAAAAAAATTGCGGTTACCGGTGATGAGGACATGTCATTTGTTTTAACAGATTTGCTGATGTCCAGTGACATGCAGGTAAATGACGATCAAACGCTTGCGGATATGGAAATCAAAATGGCCTTTGCCAATATGGAAATACTGGGAGAACAGATATCCAATGCGAAATTCGATTTTGACTTTGCCAATATCAGCACGGTTTTCCTTGATCAATACTTTGCGATGATGCAGCAAGCCTATGATGCAGAAGGAGCAGCAAATCCTATGCTGGCGGCGCAGATGATGGGAGTGGCATCGGAGCATCTTATTCCCGGCGGCCCCGAATTCAATATTCATTCTCTTGCCTTCACCACACGCGAAGGCAGTCTTGAATTTGATGGTCGGCTGGCAATTGCAGCGGAAGCTGCGCAGAAGATGAGTAATCCCATGGCAATGCTGTCTGATCTGACAGTGGATGCCTCCCTGCTGGTTGATAAGCCTCTGGCATTTCGTCTGGTTCGGCAGTCCACGATGAAAGATTTGAACGCTGCGCAATTTGAAGGTGGCGATCAAATGACGGATGAGGAAAAGGAAGCACTTGCCGACAATCAAACGCACATGAAGCTTGACACGCTCACTATCCAAGGCATGTTGATCGACAAAGGTGAACGTTACACGAGCGAATTTCACTTTAAAGATGGCCAGGCAATGCTTAACGGTCAGCCCATGCCGCTGCCTTTTTAAATGCTGAAACCTCTTCGAACCCATGCGCGGCTTATAGGAATTGCCGCGCTCATCATAATGCTTTTTTTGCTGGTGGAATTCGCGGGCGATGGCTTAGTGTCTCAGCTGGAATTCCAGCGCCAGGCCATTACCCAAGGTGAAATATGGCGGCTTTTTACCGGCAATTTTACGCATTTTGGCGATTACCACACCTGGATGAACGCCGCCGGACTTGCGGCTTTGACGGCAGTTTTGTTTTGGTATCTGCCATCGGGTTGGTTTGCGGCAGGGGCGCTCGTCATTCCCGTGGGCGTGGGCCTCGGTCTGCTTTTATTTGCCACGGACGTCGAAGTTTACCGCGGATTTTCCGGCGCTAATTACGGACTTTTGGCGATGGGATTATTGCTGGCGCTGCCGCAGCAACCAAAGCTCTATGCGTTGGCGTTTTGCATTTTGTTAGGGAAAATCGTGTACGAACAATTACCGGGTTATGACGTTGATTATCTGCGAGATGAAATTGGTGTTCCGGTCGCCGTTGAAGCGCACTTGGCAGGGTTTTGCAGTGGTACGTTTATCGGGTGCTTGGAGTTAATAAGGCGCCGACTGCTAGGCCGCGCCTCGAGTGACTGATTATTTCCAGTATTTGCAGAGGTATGCGGTGTCTCTTGCGGCTTTCACCTTAAACGCTGAATTTCCCTCAACTTCAAAAGACTGTCCATCACTGTAAGACTGCCAGTCACTTTCACCTGGATGTTGTATGGCAAGTTCGCCGCTGACCACCACCATGGTTTCTTTGACGCTGGTGGAAAATTCATAATCGCCTTTTTTCATCACGCCGATGGTGGCGGGTTGAGTTTGAGTGTCAAAGCTAATGGATTTGACGCTGCCGGAAAAGTATTCATTGACTTTCAGCATGGGAATGCCTCGGAAGTGGAAAAGCCGGGCATTATAGCGACTGCGCGGCCAAAGGCCATAGGTCGTCAAGGTAACACAGCAAACGAGAGAGCAGGGCATGACCGACAAACATCCAGCGGAAGATCGTAACTTTGACGATTTAGCCCTGCGTTTTCAGAGCAAAATTTACGATTCGATGAAAGGGCGCTTGCGTCTTGCCGTGCTGCGTCAAGATTTTAATGAGCACGTAACACTGGAAGGAAAACGAGTGTTGGACGTGGGTGCAGGCCAGGGACAGTGGGCCATGGAAATGCTGCGTCGTGGTGGGGAAGTGCACCTGACGGATATATCAGCGGAAATGCTTAGTTTGGCGCGAACCAACATTCAGAATTCTGAATTGACAGAAGCACAAAAGGCGAAAGCAAGTTTTCAGCAAATTTCCCTGCAGGGGTTGATAGAGCAAAATTTCGTTCCTTTCGATGTGGTGACTTGCCACGCCGTTTTGGAGTGGCTCGATCAACCTGCGGAATTTTTTGCCGCGGTAGCGCCGTTGCTGACAAGCGGTGGATGGTGTTCTTTGATTTTTTATAATATCAACGGTCTGATTTTCAAAAATCTTTTGCGCACTAATTATGCCAAAGTAATTAACCGAGACTTTCGCGGTGCGCGGGGCGGCCTCACCCCATTAAATCCGCTGCAACCGGAAGAGGTGCGAGTATGGGCTGGTGATTGGAATTACGAGGTGGTCTGCCAAAGCGGTATTCGCGTGTTTCACGATTATGTATTGGATAAACGACTTTATGAGCGCGACCCGGATGCGGTGGAGGCATTGGAGCTGCTCTATTCCCGCCAGCAGCCTTATCGCGACTTAGGACGCTATATTCACTTGCTACTGCGCAAGGCGTGAGCGCGGTTAGGTCTTTTAAGAGCGTTTAGTCTTTTAAGAGCATTTAGTCTTTTAAGAGAATGTCTCGCGCTTGATTGACACGCGCCGCAAGGAAATCACTTCCGCCGCGATCCGGATGCAGTTTGTTGATCAGGCGTCGGTGCGCGGCAATGATTTCCTCGCGAGAGGGATCCCCCGATAGACCGAGAATTTGTAACGCTTCGTCACGACCTGGGCTGGCAAATGGTGGTGACGCCTGTTGACCTCCGCTGAATGTTTGTCCTTTGCGGGCGAAACGAATCAGGTAATAGGATTTTTTATCCCGCTCGCGATAATAATTCTCCAGTTCTTTAATGTCGTTTTCACTTAGCTCGGCGATGCTTTTTCCTGCGCAGGGCCCTTTGATGACGGAACCGCTGAGTTGACCGGATTGCACCGCGATGATTACGTCGAGATGATCTGTTTTAAAAGAGGCGGTGCCGCCTGTGCGATGCATCCATAAAGGTACTATGCGCATCAACGTATGAAATCCGAATTTAAACATCGGCAGCAGTGCAGCTATTACTGCGCCGAACCAGTGCATTCGGCCAGTGAGCACGCCCAGCAGCAAAATTCCCGCGAGACCAAACACAGCCATTTTCATGAGAAATGCACGTTTGCGGTCGGCCGGCATTTTTTTATATTTGTGAATCCCTCCAAACAAAAATGCGAGCGCGGCGAGAATTAGAAGCAGCTTTAGAATCATAAGTGAGCGAAGGCGTTATGCCTCCATAATTTTGAGTTCAATGCCGGTTTCGCGGAAATAGCCCGCTTCCTTTTCCAATCCGGCGGTCGTCAAAGGGTTTTCATCGAGCCAGCCTTTGGCAAAAATCAAAGAATAATTGTTGTTGGTCTGTGTCAACAAAGGCAAACCCTGTAGGTCTTCCCGCCGGCGGTGGAGAATCACCGCCAAGCGCAAACACACTAACATTGGCAACAAAGCAAGCCGCACTTTCTTTTCCATCCCGTCGAAGCGGTCTTCGTGAATTTTTTTGCGGTGAGCGCGGACAAGACAGGCGAGAATTTGCTGTTCGTAACGGCCAAAACCTGCAAGATCGCTGTGACGAAGAATGTAGTAACCATGGTTATGGTGGCCTGAATGCGATATCCCAAGGCCTACCTCGTGCAGTTGCGCAGCCCAGGTAAGTATTTTGGTGCGCGACACGCCCGGAAGATCTGGAGCGCTAATTTGCCGCCAAAAGGTGATCGCCGTTCTGGCGACACGCTCAGCTTGCGCAAGATCAATATGGTACTGGCCCTGTAATTTAGCGACCGCAGCGTAACGCGCGTCCACGCTGTGGAAGCGGCCAATGGTGTCGTAGATCAACCCCTCTTTCAGCGATGCATCTGCGACATGAATTTTCTCAAGTTTGAGTTGGTCAAAAATGGCGCGCAACACGGCAATGCCTGCGGGCAATACGTCTTTACGCAGTTTCGGCATGGAGTGCAGAACTCTTTCACTGTCTTCTATAACTTCTGAACTCAGTTCCCGCAGGGAGCTGGCGCGGATGATCGCGCCGCCATCGACAGGGGCCACCAGATCGGCAATCGCTCGCATGGTGCCGGATGTTCCGTACACGATGTCCCAGCCCTTTTTTAGGTAAGCGGGACGGATAACTTCGAGATCGGCACAGGCAGCAAGATAAGCGGCGCGCATGCCCCGCGCGCTTACCTGGTTTTTCAACTCGTATTTCTCCGCAAATACCACACAACCAAAGTTAAGGCTTTCCAACAGTTCCGGCTCGGCGTCTCTGCCGATGATGAATTCTGTGCTGGCTCCGCCTATGTCGATTACAAGGCGGCGGTTGTTGTCATTGGCAACACAGTGCGCGAGGCCTTTGTAAACCAGGCGCGCCTCTTCAAAGCCCGAGATAATGGCGATGGGGTGGCCGAGCGCTTGCTCTGCATCACGCAAAAACCCACGGGCATTTTTTGCCGAGCGCAAACTTTTGGTGCCAACAGCACGCACTTGCGCAGCGGGTATGCCGCGCAGGCGCTCAGCGAAACGCTTCAGGCACTGTAAGGCGCGCTCCTGAGCATCTGCGGCGATAGTGCCGGATTGCATTCCCCGAGCGATTTGCACCATGTCTTTTACCCGATCTACGGTTTCCACGGTATCCTGATTGACCCGGCAAATGATCATGTGAAAGCTGTTGGAACCCAGGTCGACCGCGGCGAAGTAGGGAGATTCGATGCTCTGCATGAAAGGTGATCACTGGTGAAACGGCGCTAGAGAATAACAACAATTTGCTGCGGTCGTAACCGCAGGTGCGGTAAAAAGTCCAATCCTTAAATTGTTTTAGTGGGAGGTGATATGTGGGGTTTCGATAGTAAAAAAATGGTAATGCCGCTCCCTGGGGATGCGCTCGCCGGGCGTGAGCAGGCCGTGCCGGTGCCAGATCGGCATTATGTGCTGGGAACATCGCTTCGAGATTATCCCGAAGGTACAGCGATGGCGATGTTTGGCATGGGATGTTTTTGGGGATGCGAGCGCCTTTTCTGGCAGACCGACGGAGTGTTCACCACCGCGGTGGGCTATAGCGCAGGCTTCACACCCAACCCAACTTATGAAGAAGTCTGCTCGGGGCTGACCGGTCACAATGAGGTGGTGCTGGTTGTGTATTGGCGCGACAAGATTCGCTATGCCGATCTGCTCAAGCTATTTTGGGAGAACCACAACCCGACCCAGGGCATGCGGCAGGCGAATGATCAAGGTACGCAGTATCGATCGGGGATTTATTATTTTGATGCTGAGCAAAAAGCGGCAGCCGAGTTCTCTCGCGACCGCTATCAGGAACAGCTACAAAAAGCGAATGCGGGGACGGTGACCACGGAAGTAACATCGGCCAAAACCTTCTATTTTGCCGAGCCCTATCATCAGCAATATTTGGCGAAGAATCCGAACGGATACTGCAACCTTCAGACGCGAGCAAAGACGGGTTTGCCAACAATTGAAACTTGATGATCAGAGCCGTGGTTTTATTAACGGATTGGCAGATTCCGCATTCGGTGTCTGCGGATCGCGCAGCCGATAGGCGAACGCGATGATATGGGCGACGGTGATATAGAGCGCCTCTGGAATCTGGTCACCGATCTCAATTTGACTGAGCAATTCCACCAGCGCGGGATTGTCGCATAGGGGTACTCCGTGTTCGCGGGCCAGGGCCATGATGGCTTCCGCCTCCGCCCCACTTCCTTTTGCCGTTATTTGCGGAGCGCCCCGCCCGTCGTAGAAGAGGGCAACAGCCTTTTGTAATTCTGGGCGGAGAGGGGGGGGAGTGCTCATGTTTTTACATCGATCAATGCGTAATCGAGACGGATTTTCTGTTCTGGGGGCGGGTTTGCGGAGCAGCGCAGATCGGCCACCTCAATTCCTTGGCGCTCCAGGTCGCCTCGCAGATTTTCTAACTGTTCATGCACACGATGGCGCAGGTCGTCGTTGCCACTCCAAAGAGTTGCTTCGACAGTTTTCTCCTGTACGGAAACTTCTGCTGCCAGAGCACCGAGTTGCTCCAACTCCAATTCCAAAAATACTCGCCAGCGGCCACTGCCAGCCTTGCGCGACTTTTTCTGGCGATCAGGTTTTTTCTCCTCGGTGGCTGTTCTCGGTTCAAACAACTGCATGTAGAGATTTCCGTATGCATCAGGGAGTTTCAGCGGAATATCGAGATGCCATTGGGCCGGGCCTGTAGCATCTTGAAGCCGCGAATTCAGCGTCCTGAATTGCTGCAGTTGAACTTGCGCGAGGGATTTCTCCGCCAGCTCCTGCACCGCGTTGCCTAATTGCCGAAGGGCTGACTCCCCTTTGGCAGAAGCCTGCCGCGGGGTCCAGAGTCGGGTAAGGCTCATCATCAATTGCGCCAGGGTATCGGTGCTGGATTGCGCTCCAGGAGGTGGAGCGGACAAATGTTGTCCGCCGCTCCATTGTGCGAGTTGGATTAGCAGCCCTTTGATGTCTGTGTCGCTCAGCGCTGGTGATGTTAACTGGTGCCCGCGACCTTCGGCAGCCTGTGCCACTAGCCGACGCTCGTAAAAGAGACCGCTGGCGTTCATCGCTTGCTTAAGACCATCGGGTTTGACGCTCGTCACGTCAAACGTGAGTGCGGACACTTTATTAAGCAGGACGCCGAGCGCCGCCACCGGTGGCGATGATGCCGGTAGTGCGGGAGATCGTGCGATCAATTGGCGACTAGCATCTGCCGCTTCCATGAGCGTCTTGAGTGGTTGGGCGATCGGCAACACTTGCGACATGGCCGCAGCCAGTAGTGTTTTGGCTGCGGGTGCCGCAACTGAAGGTGCCAGTGATGCCGCGCTTTCGCTCATCGGTCGGATAGCGGAAGTGGAGAGCAGCGAGTCGCGTGGAAAAACAGGTCTATCCGCTGTGTTTGCGGGCCCCGTCGGAAGCCGTGGCGTTCGTGCGGGAGCTGCCAAGTTATTGGCACTTTGTTGAGCTTCAGTTTTACCCGACAGGGTGTTGGTAACAGGCATTGAAGGTTGTGGACGCGTCTCCACCGTTGGTGCAACCAATTCGCGGTTTTGTGGTACTAGAGGCAGGCCGGCGGGTTGCGGCGGTGGTGATGTCGATGTTGATGCTGATGTTGCAATTTGCCCCACCGATTGAGCAGCGGGAGGCAATAGCATCAAGCCTTTTGAAGTAATCAGAATTTGAATCTGAGAGTTGCGAGTCAGAGGTAGATTGGTGAGCGTCGTCACCGGATGGTCGCGTATCGTCAATTCCACTAACTTGACTTTCGGATCCCGTAACACGGTTAAGAGTGCTTGCTGCCCTGGGGCTGGTTTCTCAGCTGCACGTGCCGCCAGCAGTTGTTGCTTTTCCGTTTCGGTCAGCAATACAACACTGTTTACTTTCGCATCCACCTTCTGACCCACCATAAGTTTCAGCTCCACCAATAGCTGATCGAGCTCTGGACTTAATATGGTCTGCGTCCCGGTTTTGCCTGGGACAGTGGTGTTGAGGTCGATCTGCATGGCGAATTCGCTGGCGGGCCTATGCTGTAAAAATAGCATCTGCTCGCGTTTCTGCTTCTGGATAGCGCCAATTCAATTTGCGAAAAAAGTTCAATTTGTTGACTTAACCACTTGAATGTATTGGTTTTTGAACGGAATATGCCGGCTTGACTTGCCGGTCGGTGGCGGTGCGTTATTGGGCTAAACTGACCGGGTAGTGGCATAATCCGCCGCCTGTCCCTCAACGGGTCTTTTCTTTTGACGTCATCGACCGGGAAACTGCGTGCCGAGTTTAGAATTCCGACAGTTCACCTGCCAGCGCGACGGCCACCCTCTGTTTAATCCTTTAAATTTCGCCCTGAACGGTGGAGAAGTTGTGCAGATTGCTGGTCCCAACGGGGCTGGCAAAACGACTTTCCTACGCTCGTTGTGCGGTTTATTCGACGAGTGGACCGGAGAAATGTTGTGGCAGGGAACGCCTCTGCGAGTGCCCGACTTTTCGCTTTGCAGTCAATTGTTGTATCTCGGCCACCAGCCAGGCGTGAAGAAATCGCTGACGGCGGGGGAGAACCTACGCTGGTTTTTTGGTGTTCAAGGGATGCCGTTCCCAGGGGCGGTTTCTGACGCGCTGGCTCAGGTAGGGTTGCAAGGCTACGAGGATACTTTCTGTTATCAGATGTCGGCGGGGCAGCTGCGACGTGTTGCGCTTGCGCGACTGTATATCAGTAGGGCGGCAATTTGGATTCTTGATGAGCCGTTCACAGCAATTGACCGTTTTGGCGTGCAAAACCTGGAAACTTTGCTTCAGCGCCACGTCTCTAACGGTGGCTTGGTGATTTTGACCACCCACCAGCCGTTGGCGATTTCCGGTGTGCGTTTAATTGAGCTGCAAATGGCAGGCAGGGGTGGCAATGATGTCGACTGACACACCCAGTCTGCGCCGAGCTTTTTGGGCGAGCTTGCGCCGCGAGCTATTGTTGTCTTATCGGCATAAAGGGGATCTGGCCAATCCGCTGATATTTTTTTTGATGGTCGTGGTATTTACGCCCCTCGGCATTAGCGAGGAGCCGCGTATGCTCGCCCGCATTGCCCCCGGCATGTTATGGGTAATTGCGCTTTTGGCGACTTTGCTGTCGTTGGACGGGTTGTTTCGCAGTGACTATGACGACGGCGCGCTCGAACAAATGGTGCTCAGCCCCCAACCGTTGGCCTGTTTGGTATTGACCAAGGTGTTCGCGCACTGGCTGCTCACCGGAGTGCCATTGACTCTGCTGGCGCCGGTGCTGGGTGTCATGTTGCAGTTGCCCGAAGGTGGGTACGGTATTTTGTTTCTGTCGCTGTTGCTGGGCACGGGCAGTCTAAGCCTTATTGGTGCGATAGGAGCAGCCTTGACGGTTGGGTTGCGCAAAGGGGGATTGTTGTTGTCCCTGATTATCATGCCGTTTTATGTGCCGGTTCTGATTTTTGGCTCCGGTGCGGTCAAGAACGCCATAGAAGGTTTTCCTGTAAATGCGGAGCTGGCGATTCTCACCGCCATGCTATTGGCTTGGTCGGTAATGGCACCGTTTGCCATTGCCGGCGGCTTAAAGATCAGTGTGCGCGCCTGACATAGGCGTTTGAAAAGATTCCAATAAATAGAAGGTCGATCAAAGTGGCATGGCAATGGTTTCACCGTCTAGGTTCGCCGAAATGGTTCTACGAAAAAACAACAGCGTGGCTGCCCTGGCTGGGGTTTATATCCATCACGCTTATTCTGCTGGGTTCCATCTGGGGTTTGGCCTTCGGCCCTGCGGAGGCAAAACAAGGGAATAGCGCCCGTATCATTTATATTCACGTGCCCGCGGCCGTGTTGGCGATGGCGGGTTATTACGTTATGGCGATCAGTGGCGCGATTGGTTTGATCTGGCGCATGAAGCTGTCTTTCATGGTGATGAAAGCAGCCGCTCCCATAGGTGCGGTGCTGACGTTTCTGGCATTGTTCACTGGCGCTGTGTGGGGCAAGCCAACTTGGGGAGCCTGGTGGGTTTGGGATGGCCGAATCACTTCCATGGTAGTGCTGTTTCTCCTTTACCTAGGGATTGTGGCGCTTCAGGAGGCATATCAAAACCAGGATACTGCGGACAAAATCAGCTCGGTACTGGCTCTGGTGGGAATGGTCAATATTCCCATCATCTATAAATCAGTCGATTGGTGGTACACGTTGCATCAGCCTGCCACGCTCAAGCTCACGGAAAAATCGAGTATTGATCCCAGTATGGGTTACCCGCTGCTGCTGATGATTTTGGCTTTTTACATCTTTTACGCCTGGGTTCTTCTGTTGCGCACGAGGGTCGAAATTCTCAAGCGTGAGCAAAAGACTAACTGGGTGCAGGAAATTGTGGCTAAGGGGTGACTGAATGAACATTACATTTCAATTTGCCGATTTACAGGCTTTCCTCTGGATGAATGGTCATGGCCCATTCGTATGGGCGTGTTACGCAGTTACCTTTGCCGGCTTGGGGTTATTGATCGTGGAGCCGTTGGTTCAACGTAAACGTTTCGTCCGGCAACAACGAAACCTGGCCCGTCGCGCGGCCCAGTTATCCAGCGAGAGGTAAGCCGTAAATGCATCCTGTCAGAAAACAGAGATTGTTTCTGGTAATCGCCCTGGTGGTGGTTAGCTCCGCTGTTATTGGGCTGAGTGTCTATTCCATGCGCAACTATGCCGATTTTTTCTACCCGGTTTCTAAAATCGTGGCGGGCGAAGCCCCCCTTCATAAATCCATACGTGCGGGCGGCTGTGTCGTGCCCGGCACCATTCTTTCCGCAAAGGATCGCCTGCATACAGAGTTCGTTATTACCGACGGGGCCGAGCGTCTTAAAGTGGAATACGATGGGCTTCTTCCAGATATTTTCGGTGAGGGAGAGGCAGCGGTCGTCACTGGTAAGCTCAACGACCAAGGCGTGCTTGTGGCGTCCCAGGTGTTGGCGAAGCATGATGAAAACTATGTACCACCGGAGGTGGCGGAATCCATGACTGATACCGAGCGCCATAACGAAGCATGCAAGGGGATGAATTATGGTTCCTGAATATGGCCACTTGGCACTGATCATAGCGTTTGTGCTGTCGATACTCCTCACGATAGTGCCATTAGTGGGCACTTTTACCGGGCGACTCTTGTGGATGAATTCAGCCAGGCCTTTGGCCGCTGGAATGTTCGTTTTCACACTGGTGTCGTTTCTGGTTCTCGTATATGCGTTTTTGCAGGACGACTTCACCGTCAAATACGTTGCCGGCCATTCGAATACGCTGCTCCCCGACTTTTATAAAGTTACCGCGGTGTGGGGCGGTCATGAAGGATCCGTGCTCTTGTGGGCGTTGGTGCTTAGCGGCTGGACAATAGCTGTCGCGATATTTTCGAGTGAACTACCATTGCAAATGCTTGCAAGGGTGCTGTCCGTTATGGGGGGCATCAGCACTGGATTTCTCTCATTTATTCTCTTTACCTCAAATCCATTTGACCGGCTCCTGCCAAACCCCGTGAAAGAGGGTAACGATCTCAATCCGCTGTTGCAGGATATCGGCATGATCATCCACCCTCCAACCCTATATATGGGATATGTGGGCTTTTCCGTCTGTTTTGCCTTTGCTATCGCGGCGTTGATTGGAGGACGTTTAGATAGTTCCTGGGCGCGCTGGTCGCGCCCCTGGACTAACATGGCCTGGGTATTTCAGACCCTCGGCATTATGTTGGGCAGTTGGTGGGCCTATTACGAGCTTGGTTGGGG
>DJFQ01000082.1:12622-16333 GCA_002432095.1 Marinagarivorans sp. UBA5868
GTGACGGAAAAACGTGGCGTCTTTAAAAGCTGGACCATCCTTTTGGCGATATTGGCATTTTCTCTCAGTTTACTCGGCACGTTTATCGTGCGTTCGGGGGTTTTGACTTCTGTGCATGCATTCGCGACCGATCCTGCCAGAGGTATGTTCATTCTCGCGTTTCTGGGAGTTGTAGTAGGGGGCTCTTTATTGCTTTACGCATTGCGCATCCCGGAAATTCGCAGTGTTCAGGGTTTTGGGCTCTTTTCCCGGGAAAGCCTTTTGCTAGTCAACAATGTGTTGTTTGCGGTGGCAGCGGCAGGGGTGTTATTCGGTACGCTTTATCCGTTGTTGGTCGATGCAATCTGGGGAGCCAAGCTATCCGTTGGCCCGCCGTTTTTTAATGTCATGTTTTCTCCCCTGATGATTCTTGTGGCGGTGTTTCTGGGGATTGGGATCATGATGAATTGGAAAAAAACCAAGCTTGGCAGCTTGGGCATGTGGATAGGTATTCCACTGCTCACCGCTGTCATCATGGGCATTTTATTTCCATTGCTGGCAAACGCATTTCACTGGGGCACGGTGGCGGCGGTCGCCCTCGGCAGTTGGGTGATGCTTGCTTCCACTAGTGATTTGCTGCGCAAATTGCGTAACAGCCGACCAATGTGGCGAGGCTTGTCGAAAATCAGTCTCAGTTATTGGGGGATGTCGATCGCCCACTTTGGTTTTGCAGTCTGTTTTATTGGCGCGGCCGTGAACAGCATCGAAAGTGATCACCGCGATGTGCGAATGGTATTTGGCGAACGGCAGGAAATTGGTGGTTACGAATTCGAACTGGTGGATGTTATACCCAAGCGGGGTCCTAATTACGATGCCCAAGTCGGTGAGGTGAATGTCTATCGCGATAACCAGTTGGTGGTCACCCTGATGCCGGAGAAGCGTCATTATCTTTCCGACCGTGGAAACATCATGACCGAAGCAGGCATTGACGCTGGTTTTTCACGAGATTTATTTGTCGCGCTGGGTGACAGATTAGACAACCGTGCATGGTCTATGCGAATTCATCACTATCCATTGGTGCGTTGGATTTGGGGTGGCGCCATATTTATGGCGCTAGGCGGCGGCCTGGCGGTTCTGGATCGACGTTATCGTTTAAAACGCAGCCAGGCTGAGCGTGAAATGGAAAAATCGGGGGTTTCTGTGGTGACGTGAGTCCCTGCAGATACCCGGTTATTTATTTTTGGATTGGTTATTTATTTTTGGATTGGTTATTTATTTTTGGACTGGCTAGTTTTTGGATTCAGTAACTCATGAAGCGTTTTAAGCTTTTTATTCCGTTTGCCATATTCGTGATTATGTCTGGCCTTTTGTACGTTGGGTTAAGTCTCGATCCCAATGAATTGCCATCAGTTTTGATCGGTAAGCCAGTGCCGGAATTTAGTCTGCCGGATTTGGATAATCCCGAAAAAAACATTACCCCAGCGACTATGCGGGGCAAGCCTTATCTATTGAATGTGTGGGCCACCTGGTGTCCATCCTGCAAATACGAGCATCCATATCTTATTAAACTTGCAGAAATGGGCGTCCCTATTTATGGCGTCAATTATAAAGACGATGCCGACAAAGCCCGCAAGCTTCTCCAAGACACTGGAAATCCCTACCTTGCGAACATCATTGATGAAGAGGGAACTTTGATCATGGCGCTTGGAGTTTATGGTGCACCGGAAACGTTCATCGTTGATGCGGATGGCATCATCCGATACAAGCTTGTAGGTGTCGTGAATGAGGAAATTTGGAAATCTACGATGGCGCCGATTTTCTTTGGTGAATAGACGGTTATATGGATAAATGCTTGAAGGTTTTCACGCTGATTTTTTATGCTGCATTTTTTGCTCCAGAGGCAACTGCACAAATGTCAGAGCCGGGGCCAGCGCTCAACATGCTCCAGCAAATGCAAGGCGCTTGGCGTAGTGATTGTCATGCAATGGTGTCTGGTTCGCGCTACCGGGAAATCAGGCTGCAGGTAAATTTTACTCACTTTATTGTGACGGCTGAGGAGTTCGCGGAACCGGACTGCCGGATTATGCGAGCAACCCATAAGGCTCGATACCGTTTTATTTTGCGTGATCCTTTCGTTACGCTGAAAAATATCGAAGTGTTCGCCATTGATTTCCTTCCCGAGGAGTTATCTCCAGAGATCGCTCCTCTCCATCCCCTCAATATCATCAAATATGAAAGCGGCACCCTGCGCCTTGGCTCGCCCCCGGCGGTCGAGACTCCAGCCAGGTTGCAGCTACTGGATCATGAACTGATATTTTCTCGTTGATTTGATGCTAGTGCACCGCTTTTATGCCGCTCAATTACCCGTGGGCAGCTGCAAAATTGGTCAGTATACTGCCGCTTTTTGCGGGCTTGATTTGTGAGCCCCTCACATTAATGTGCGAGAAATATTCGATGAAGGCGGCAGGCCAGTTTTTGCCCGAATGGGCTCCGGTTAACTCAGTGCTTTTAGTGTGGCCATACCCGCATGGTGACTGGCAAGTGAATTACCCAGACATTGTGGAGTGTTATTGGGGAATTTTGCAGGCGCTCAGCTCAGAAGTTGCGGTCGGCCTCCTTGTGCATCCGTCACTTGATTGTTCGGCGTTAAGCGAAGAGATGAATCGTCGTGCCGTCAACCATCTCAACATTACCGTTCGTGTCACTTCTTACGATGACACATGGATTCGTGATTACGGTCCTCTTAGCACCACCGCCGGTTATATTTCTTATACTTTCAATGGTTGGGGTGGCAAATATTCGGCCCTGAATGACAATGCCGTGCCCGTTAGACTGGGGGATTATTTAGACGCCCCCGTCACCAAATACGAATTTGTGTGCGAAGGTGGTGGCCTGGAAACAGATGGCGAAACCCTACTGCTGAATGCGAACTGTATTGTTGATGACAACCGAAATCCCGGCTGGGATCGAGCTTCAATCGAAGATTATTTGCGCCAGACTCTTGGGCTGCACAAATTTGCTTGGCTCGACAATATTTGTCTTACCGGTGACGATACAGACGGACATATCGATACCATTGCGCGTTTTGCCGCGCCTGGCCGTGTGGTGTATTCGGGACCTAACGCTGCGCATGTGGACGCGGCCGTGTTGGCTGAATTGCATCGGCAACTCGACCAAATCGCCCAAGTTAATGGCTGGCAGCTTCTCGCGCTGCCAAGCCCTATGTACCGAAGCTTGATAGACGGACGTTTCCTTCCATGCACTTACGCCAACTTTTTAATCGTTAACAACTGTGTATTTGCGCCTATTTATGGTCTGAGTGAGGATACGCAGGCCCTTGAAATTCTCGGTGCAGCCTTTCCCGACCGCCGAATTATTCCGGTGCGTTGCGAAGCTCTTCTCGAACAGCACGGCAGCTTGCACTGCGCCACCATGCAGATCGCCCACCTGATCTGACAATTTACATCTGCCAAACCATAGGTGACTTATGACTCAATCCATTACTGCGGCGGTAATTCAGCAGGCCGTCGACGGCAACGACAAAGAGCAAAATCTGGATCGAACTGAAGCACTGATTCGCGAAGCGGTAGAGCAGGGCGCAGAGTTGGTGGTGCTGCAGGAGCTGCATGCTACGCAATATTTTTGTCAAGTCGAGGACACGGGTTGCTTTGATCTTGCAGAACCCTTGGACGGATACACTTATCAGCGTTGTGCAGATCTGGCAGAGGCACT
>DJFQ01000032.1 GCA_002432095.1 Marinagarivorans sp. UBA5868
TTTGAGGGGCGCCACATTGCATTCGATCCTGACCCGTGGACGGTAGCCAGTGCTGGTGTGCGGTTGACCCGCTTTGGTGGCAATGAGAACAGCATCCGCAGTTGGCTCGAACTCAAGGGCCAGCAAACAATTACCGGAGGGGAATCGATTGTGTCGATAACCACCCCGACGGAGTCAGCGACGTTTAGCGGACACGACTTTGAATCTGCTGGAAGAGTCTCTTTTGGCTTGAGTGGACAACTTGGCAAGCGGGTAGAGATAAGTGGTCAAGCATCTTATTCGCGCTCTGCTTCCGGCACTCAATACGACAGCAAGGAAATGTATCTTAATGTGAGGGTGCTATGGTAGGAAGCTTGTGGACTTTAAAACAAACGGGACGGCCAGTCTTACGTTTCATTTATTCATTGATTGGTTTGTCGGTCGTATCGACGCCGGGCTACGCCGATGACACAGCCAAGTGGTATCTCAATTCCGCTATCGGCTGGCAGCAGTTTGATACCAGTCGTCAGATCGAGGATTCAACGGTCGCTGTGTTCGGCCTTGAGCGCCGTCTTACCCCAAACTGGGCACTGGCGGTAGGCATCATGCAGGCGTCGGCGGATAGTGATAATTCGCCTGCGGTATTGGACAGCGAAATATCGCAGGCCAGTCTGGACCTGCTCTATTACTTCGGCGACGGAACGGGTTTTGAACCTTATCTCGCCGGTGGAGTTGGAAGTTCCACCTATTCCACCGACATTGATAGCAGCAGTGAAGCGCAGTTCAACATCGGAGGGGGACTACGTTATTTGTTGAACCCGCGATGGTCATTTCGCGCGGATGCCCGTTATCTTGAAGGGGCAGACAGCTCGTTCAACGATGCGCTGGTATCTCTCGGTCTCAGTTATTCTTTCGGGCGTCTGTCGAGAGCACCAACGCAAGAAGTCCAACCCCGACCCATTCAATCTCGGGAAAGTGAGCCCCGGGAGACCGCAGTCACGCATGAAGCTACTGAGGTTCCACCCGGCACAACCTACGATGAATGTCTGACCACCTCAGGTGACTGTGGGCAAGGCCCGGCGGAAGTCGTGCTTGAACTGCCGGAAGCACTTTCGATGGAGTGGGTCATTAACTTTGCTTTTGGTTCGGCGGTCGTGGACAACCACGAACAGCAACTGAAAGCCATTGCTGATTTGGTTAAATCTTCTCCTGATTTAACCATCGAAATAGCAGGACATACGGATAATGTTGGCTCTACATCTTACAATTACAACCTGTCGCTAAGCCGTGCTCAGGTTGTACGGAGAATTTTGATGGACGATTATGATCTGCAATTGGATCAGTTCACGATCCTTGGCTATGGCGAGGAACGACCGATGGTCAGCAATGAGACTGAGGAAGGGCGACAGCAAAATCGACGTGCGATTATCACTATCCGACAGCAATCCGCCCCCCAGCATCAATAACGCACGCCATAATGTCTCTCTGCTCCGCAGTTAGCTATAACTGCGGAGGTTTTGAGGTATCTACAAAAATATCGACTTGTCGGAAAGCCCCCCGAAGGAGACTATCCCACTAGTACCCGGTGCATGTCTCGGTACTGTGGTTACAACCGTCTCGTCCAATATATTGCTGGGTGCTGTATTCACTCACCGGCAATTTTTCCAGCGCGTTGCCATTTGCTGTCAACTGGCCGATGTAATCGATGAATGCCTGGGTGTATAAGGTAAAGGTATTCACATATTCACCGGCATCGAACAACTCGCCAAAGGTGGTGTAACCGTCCTGCCCGGCAGCAATGAAATCATTGGTTACCACGGTGTAGGTTTCGGTTTCACTGATGGCGGTCCATTCACCGCTGACGCGCGGATTGACTTCGATATTGGATACGCGCGAACCTTCAGCGGCAGAAGCGTCAATGTGATAACGCAAGCCGGATGCGTAGGGATAAGCACCGCTTGATCCCCCAACGCGCAGTGCGTTGGTCATGGCATCTTCCAAGACCGCTTTGATTTGTGCGCCGGTCATCTCGAGTGTGACCAGTGTGTTGCTGAAGGGTAAAACGTTGACGGCTTCCGCGAAGGTAATGTCACCAGAGGCTACGTCGGTGCGCACGCCGCCGCCATTTTGGATGGCGATGTCAGCCGTAGGCGTTACTGTCATAAAGGCTTTGGCAATGATATTGGAAATATCGCTGCCGAATTCAGCGGTTACGCTGGCATCACAAATTGTCGAACGGCTTTCACCAGGGAAACGCACCAGGCATAAATCAGCAGCAGCCGTGCCAATAACCTGTTGTTCGAGTAGGCTGACTTCGTTGTTGTAGACGCTCAGCACACTTGCTGTGGTCGCGTCGGGCACTACGACAACAACTTCCGGTAACTTGGTAATTTGTTGGCGTACTTTAAAGGCGTCACTGGCGCTCAGCATCTGATCATTACCGGCGTCATAGGCGTAGCTGAAACTGTCAGCGATAGGCAGGTAAGGCATACCGTTACAGCTTGTAACCTTGCCTTCGCCGTCAAAGTTGACTTCCAGCTTGCCGAGCAGGTGAGCGTACTCCCATGCCTGTACAATACACACCGTATCACCGTCCTGGTTGGTGGCCAGAGTCGGGTATTCACCGGCAGGATTAAACCCGAGGCTGGTAAAGGTTTCACCACCCAGCAAGGTATGCGAATCGCCGCCGACGATGACATCCACACCGCTCAAATTTGCGGCAAGTATTTTGTCGTTTTCATATTGGTAGTGGGTGACCAACACAATCTTGTTAACACCTTGTTCTTGCAATTCATCAATATAGGCTTGCGCGGTGGTGGTTTCATCAAGGAAATTGGTGTCGGCGTCGGGCTTGGAGGAGTTTTTGGTTTTGTCGGCGATGTCGATGCCGATAAAGCCTACTTTTTGTCCCTGAATGTCGCGGATTAAATAGGGTTGTATGTAGCCTTCTTTAATGGCCGAGGTTTCGCCTGGCTCAACATTCGCGGCTAACACAGGTGTGGTACATGCGCCGGCTTGCAGGTCATCCAGGAAGTTTGCCAAGCCTTGGTCACCGTTATCAAATTCGTGGTTACCCAGTGCAAACATATCGAAACACACCTGGTTCATCATGGCAGCGTCGGCAGCACCATTGAATAATGAATAATAAAGTGTGCCGGTGATGGCATCGCCCGCATGGATTTTCACTGGGTTGATGGATTGTGCGGCAAGGCGATCAAACAGCGACACCAGCATGGGGAAACCGCCGTAGGTCACAGACACTTCGCTGATTTCCGCATCAGCCGCCGTGCGTGCGGTCAAGTCCAGGCCGGACACATCATAATCAAAGGTTTCAGCAGCAATGTGGGAATGATGGTCATTCATATGCAGAATGGTCATGGTCAATGGTGCACCGCCTTGGGCGGGCGGATTCTGCAAATCATTGAGCTGATCTTCGAGATCAGTAATCTCATCATTTAATGAATCGATTTCCTGCTGCGCCTGATTCAGACCGACGCGCAGCTCGCGCACTGCATCATCATTGTCGTCGTCACTGCCACAGGCGGACAGGATAAGCGTCAGGGATAGGGGAAGCAGATATTTAATAGCGGAAGTTGTATTGAATAATTTCACGTCCTGAACTCCATGGGGGATGATAGGTCGGGGATTTTTGTCGCTTTTATCAACAGAAAGACGGGAGGGAATATAAAGACAAACCATGATATTTTGATGACGTTCCTTAACGGATTAGAAGCTCGCCATGCTTAAAGAAATTCTCAGTGCCTTTGCTATAACCCTGACGCTGATCGCCTTCCTGCCTTACATTGTCTCCACACTGCGTGGCCAGACCCGACCCCATGTGTTCTCATGGGTGATCTGGGGTATCACGACATTTGTTGTATTTCTCGCACAGGTGAATGATGGCGGCGGTGCGGGTGCCTGGCCTATCGGCGTGTCCGGTGTGATCACCATCGGTGTAGCGATCATGGCTTTTTTCAAACGCGCCGATATCACTATTACACGGCTGGATAAAGTGTTTTTTGCTGCGGCGATTTCCGCTGTACCCTTGTGGTATTTCACCGCTGATCCTCTTTGGGCAGTGGTGATCCTGACGGTGGTTGATCTGTTGGGGTTCGGCCCTACCCTAAGAAAAGCGTTTTATTTTCCCAATGAAGAAAACCTGACATTCTTCGGCCTGTTTTTCCTACGCAATCTGTTGGCAGTTATTGCGCTCGAACATTATTCCCTGTCGACGGTTTTATTTCCTGCTGCGGTTGCGCTGGCGTGCTTGTTGTTGATTCTGCTGATCAGTTATCGCCGCAAGGCGGCGTCATTCTGAAAAATTTACGTGCCATCTTTGTAGTTTTTTGTAAAACCTGCGGCAGGGAATATTTATCTTTGCTCATTATCTGTTAAAAGTCTTCCGGTGAATTTTTTTCACATGCTTTGCCCAACAATCATCGGAGGATTTATGAAAAATAAACATAACTTTCAGTGGCATTATTTCGCATTGTTTTTATCTGTCTTTTGTTTCAACTTTTTATCCGTGAACAGCTATGCCGGTCCCGCTTCGCTGACCGCAGAAAAAGTGCGACCGGGGCCAGCGGATCGGCAGTTAAAAATTTTCAAATACGCGCAATCCAC
>DJFQ01000091.1:0-8098 GCA_002432095.1 Marinagarivorans sp. UBA5868
GTTTCGACTCCATCTTCTCCGGCTTCTTCTTGCGGAACCACCGGCAACACATTACAGACTTCTTCCATTAACTGGTTAACGCCACGGCCGTGGGCTGCGGCTACGCCATGCACGTCTCCGAGTCCCAGCTCAAAAAACGGCGCGGCGGCCACCTCCGGTTGTTGACCGTCGATTTTATTGGCTACCAGCATGGTGGGTTTTTGCTGGGTGCGCAGGTAGTGCGCAATTTGTTGGTCCGCCGAGGTAAGTCCGGCGCGGCTGTCCACTAAAAATATCACCAGATCCGCCTCACTGATTGCGAGGCGTGCCTGCTCAGCCATGACCACGTCGATACCTTCGTCTTCGCCACTCAACCCACCAGTGTCGATGACGATAAATTTACGCTCTTGAAAATGCGCTTCGCCGTATTTTCGGTCGCGGGTCAGGCCGGCAAAATCCGCCACCAACGCGTCGCGCGTTTTGGTAAGACAATTAAACAACGTGGATTTGCCGACATTAGGACGGCCGACCAGGGCGATAACAGGAACCATGAGAATTTATTTAACCCCGGTGGGTTTGGTAGAAATAGCGCCTTTTTGGCGATTGGACGGCATTTCCCAGAAGCCGGAATCGGGATCTGTGATTTCGGCGCCGTAGGCCATCAACACGCCATCTTTGTTCAATACAAATAACTTGTCGTCGATAGTGAAGGGCTGGGCAAAAACCGGTACTTCGCTAATTCTATTGCGCGCCACCAAGGAGCCATCTTCCAGCGACAATCCGTGCAGATAGCCCTCTTGGTCAATTACGATCACCATGTCATTAAACACGGCAGGCGCGCTGAGATCGCGGCGGTGAAGCTCTTTGTTCTCCCACAAGAGCGTGCCATTGAGCGCGTCAAATGCCTTTATATGGCTATTGGCATCGCTGACAAATATCCGGTCATCTGCACCCGCCATGTTTTCCGAAGTGGAAACATCCTGAGCCCAGGCAATACGCCCAGTGCCCTTGGCGATGGCGACCAGACGGGTATTGAAACCGGCGCCGTAAATATAAGGTCCGAGTTCGATGGGAGCTGCGTCCACATCCACCAGGCGCTCAAGTTCCGTTTTGCCTTGCGGCTGCCCTACCCGCGCGCTCCAGCGCAACTGACCGGAGTTACAGTCGAAACTCAACATCTGTCCGTTATCAAATGCCACCAATGCAACATCATCAAGAATCAACGGGCTGGCGTTGGAGCGAAGGCTGAGCACCGGAACCGGATGATCATAGGTCCACAACTGACGACCGTCCTCAAACGAGAAGGCAAATACACGCCCGTCAATTGCTTGGGTGATGACCGCCTCGCCATTGCTTTGCGGCGTCGCTAGCACTTCGCTGCTCGCTTTGGCCTCCCACTTTTGCTGACCGTTGGTTAAATCAAAAGCGATAACGCGACCATCCAGGGTACCGACAAAACCCATGCCAGCGGACACACCAACACCGCTGCCAATTGCCGTGTTCAGTTTGCTGCGCCACAGGCGCTTTCCGTTTTCACTGCGCCAGGCGGCAATCACACCTTCAACATCAACCGTATAGAGCACACCATCCACATGAGCGGGTTGGAGCCTCGCATAGCGCGCATCCTGCCCTGCACCGGTGGATTTACGCCAGTCGCGAACGAATTTGAATTGGGCTGAAATAGGCTCAAGCTTAACCGGCTTCAACTCTTCCTTAACGCTGCTACAACCGACCAGCAGTAATGCGCCTGAACAGCAGGCCGCTGCCAGGGAACGACGAAAAGTCATCAAGCGTCCTCCGCCGCGGCGGCCGGTGTGGGCGCGTGCGGGTTGGGCATATTGCCGTGGGGAGATACCGCTGGCTGCGGCAGCACTGAGGGGTCATCCGCGGAAGTCAGGGTATTGTCGATTTTCAGCTGCACCAGATTACGCCGCATGGGCTGATTGGTACCCATGGCCTGAAGAGCCGATTCGTACGCTGCGCGAGCCTCAGCCAAACGCTTTTGTGACAGCAGAACATCACCTTTGGCTTCAGCATAGGCAGCCGCGTAAGCGGGGGACGGCTTGCCGGAAAGGATGTTTAACGCGGCGTCCATTTCGCCGGCGGCGGTGTGCACCCGGGCCAAGCGCAATCGCGCCAGCTCTTTCACCGAGTCGTTGGCACCTTGACTGCTCACCTTTTCCAACTGAGTTTTGGCTTCGGCATAGTCTTGGTTTTGCACCGCCAATTTAGCGAGATAAAGGGCGGCAAAATCCGCATAGAGACTGGAAGAGTCGTGGGCAATCACAGCATTCGCCAATTGCTTTACTTTGGCAGCCTGCTCTCCGGTGGGTTCTGAATCAAACTCGGTAACTGCGGCTGCGAATTTTTCGTAGACCACAGAGGCTTCACGCGCAGCGTCCGCACGGTGGCCCTGATATTGATTCCAGGCAAAAAAACCGCCGAGACCGATAACGGCCGCAATCAAAACGGTGGTTCCGTAGTCCTTCCACCAGCGTTTCAAAGATTCAATTTGTTCTTCTTCTGTCAAATGTGTGGCCACTTTGGCTCTCCTGTTATTGTGTTCTTAATCTTCGAGGCTCGACGACTTCGTCATATCTTCGAGCGATGAATACTCGCTTGCTATTCGTTCAGCAAACCTTTGATGGCGCAGGCGGCCTGCGCCTGCTCAACCTGCTGCTGCGGCGCCTCTGTACGCAGCGGCTTGATGCCAACTTGTTTAAGGGCGACCTCATCCTCGCCGAGGATAAGCGCGAACTGAGCACCACTTTTGTCCGCCTTTTTCATTTGCGATTTGAAGGAACCACCGCCCATGTGGGTAACAAGACGGAGATAAGGCAGTTCGGTGCGCAGAGTTTCGGCGAGCGCTATCGCTTGCGCTTGCACATCCCCCACGGCAACGAGATAAACATCCACCGCGTCATTAATGGAACCGGGGATCACTTCCAGCGTCTCCAACAAAAGCACCAGCCGCTCAATACCCATGGCACATCCCACCGCGGGTGTTGGTTTGCCACCTAATTGCTCTACCAGACCATCGTAACGACCGCCGGCACAGACCGTACCCTGGGCGCCGAGTTTCGTCGTTACCCACTCGAACACCGTGTTGCTGTAGTAATCGAGGCCACGCACCAGGCGTGGGTTGACGATATATGACATGCCCGCAGCATCGAGGAAACGGCGCAGTCCCGCAAAGTGGGCGATCGACTCATCGTCCAAATAATCCGGAAGTGACGGCGCGCCATCCAACAGATCCTGGGTAGAAGGGACTTTGCTATCGAGTATTCGCAATGGATTAGTGGTGAGACGGCGACGGCTGTCTTCATCCAACTGTTCAGCGCGTTCTTGCAGGTACATCACCAAATCCGCCCGAAAGCGAGCGCGCGCGTCACTCGTACCCAGGTTGTTCAGTTGGAGCTCCACGTCATCGAGAATACCCAACTCCCGCCAGAGTCGCGCCAGCATAATGAGCAATTCGGCGTCCACATCCGGACCGACCATACCAAACGCTTCAAAACCAAACTGATGAAACTGGCGCAATCGACCTTTTTGCGGTTTCTCATAACGAAACATGGGGCCGGTGTACCAGAGCTTTTGAGTCTGGTTGTACAACAGGCCATGCTCCTCTGCGGCACGGACACAACTGGCCGTGCCCTCCGGGCGCAAAGTCAGACTAAGGCCGTTGCGGTCGTCGAAGGTGTACATTTCCTTCTCGACGATATCAGTAACTTCACCAATGCTGCGTTTGAACAGCTCGGTCTGCTCCAGAATCGGAAAACGGATTTCGCGATAGCCATAACGCTCGGCCACCTCGGCAATCGAGGCTTCAACGTATTGCCATGCCGGAGCACGCTCCGGCAATAAATCTTCCATTCCTTTAACGGATTGAATCTGTTTCAAAATTGGTTCCCGTAATGCGTGCTATCGCCGTGTTTACTACATCCGCCGTGTTTAATACTTCGGCCGTCAGACCGCTTTGGCGATCAGATCTTTTTCCAGTTCGGCTTTGGCTGCAGCCTTGGCGCGAATGAGTTTTTCGAGTTGGTCGACCAGATGCTCGTTGTCGAATTTATCTTTAGGCTCTCCGTCAACATAAATCAGATTGCGGGGCGTACCGCCAGCGAGTCCCACGTCTGCCTCCTTGGCTTCTCCGGGACCATTGACGACACAGCCAATCACCGCCACATCAAGAGGCACCGTAATATCTTCTAACCGATTCTCCAGCTCATTCATGGTTTTGATGACGTCGAAGTTCTGCCTTGAACAACTTGGGCAGGCAATGAAATTAATGCCTTTCGAACGCAATTTGAGGCTCTTGAGAATATCCCAACCGACTTTCACCTCTTCCACCGGGTCGGCAGCGAGGGAGATACGGATGGTGTCGCCGATGCCATCCATTAACAATAAGCCCAAACCCACCGACGATTTCACGGTGCCGCCGCGCAGCCCGCCGGCTTCGGTGATACCCAAATGCAGCGGCTGCTCAATCTGCTGCGCCAACTTGCGATATGCGGCAACGGCCATAAACACGTCAGACGCTTTCACACTGACTTTAAAATCGTGGAAGTTCAGTTGGTCGAGGATCTCCACATGGCGCAGCGCCGATTCCACCAAAGCATCCGGCGTTGGTTCGCCGTATTTTTTTTGCAGATCTTTTTCCAGTGACCCGGCGTTAACACCAATGCGGATCGGAATATTGAGATCGCGCGCCTTGTCTACCACCGCCTGAATACGCTTTTCCCGACCAATATTGCCCGGATTAATGCGCAGGCAGTCAACACCTAGGTCTGCCACTCGCAGCGCGATGCGATAGTCGAAGTGGATATCCGCCACCAGCGGAAGGGTTACCTGTTTACGGATAGCACCGAACGCCTCTGCGGCGTCCATGCTGGGTACGGACACTCGCACTATGTCCGCGCCGGCCGCCTGCAGGCGCTGAATCTGTGCAACCGTTGCCGCGACATCCGTGGTCTCGGTATTGGTCATGCTCTGCACCGAAATTGGCGCGTCGCCACCCACGGCCACGTTGCCCACCATGATCTGGCGCGACTTGCGGCGTTTTATCGGAGACTCAAAATGCATTGTGTTTACCTGAATTCGACTGCTATTCGCCCACCGTCAGGCGTTTGAATTTGCGTCCGGAGGCTGGCCCGGTTTCTACCGCCTCACCGTTGAACATTACGGTCGCTGCTGGTGCATTGCCGAGCACTACCTGAAAGGGCGCCCGGCCAAAAAGCTGCAAATTATCCCCGGAAGTGGCCAGCTGGGCAATCAAAGCTTTGCCCGTCGCATCGGTCACTTCCACCCAACAATCTTCAGCAAAAGCAAGGGACAGTTCGTCGGATGAGGCGTCCGCCGCCGGTAAGGACTGGTCTAGCTCTCCGGCTTGTTCCGCCGGGGCGGCAGTCTGCGCAGACTGCGTTGTTGGCGTCAATGCAAAGTCGGTATCCCGCAGCGCTTCGTCCTCAGCAACCTCCAGAACCTCGCCAGACTGATCCCTTGATACCCCGTCTTCCAAAGGCTCCGTCAGAGGCTCTTCGTCAGCCACCTCCAATGGCAGCTGCAACACACTGCCTGAAGACTCTACCGGTTCGCTCGCCGGACGCGCCGGGATGACCGGGGCCCTCTCATCGTCCGGAACGAGCACTGTATTGATCCCGATAAAAGCCACCATCCCGAGAATTGCAACCATGGCCACAACGACGGGCCAGAAGAATGACCGCGGCCGTTTTTGCACATGAAGTGCCAAAGCCACCGACGGCGCAGTCTGCATGGGCGCCAACTCAGCCGCAGGTAGCGATGGTTCCAAAGCTACCAAAAGCGGGACGGGATCCATCTTGAGGAACTTGGCGTAGGCGCGCAGATAACCCACTACAAACGTGGCAACGCCCACCCTCTCATAATCGTCACTTTCCAACGCCCGCAAGCGGGACAGGGGAATCATGGTGCGCTGCGCCACTACTTCCAGCGCAATACCCGCCTGCTCCCTCGCCCTGCGCAAAGTGGCACCCGGTAAAACCGGCTCATCTGCTGGGGACTGCTCGAAGACGGACATGAAAAGCCTTATTTCTGTTCAAGAGATTGACGATATTCCAAATACTCCTTGGAATACGGGTGCAGATTTCTCAGGGCGAGAGCGTAGCTCGCCTCTTTGTCTTTATTACCAAAAATCCGCTCTATCCGAATACCGAGCCAAAGGCTCGCCGAAGTAGGCTTCGCCACTTTTTCAAAACGGGTCAGGATACGTTTGCTTTTGGCGTATTCCCCTTCGCGAAAATAAATTTCAGCCAGCTCGATCATGGGTGGAACAAACTGGGGGTTGAGATTCAATGCGTGTTCGTATGCTGGTTTGACACGGGCGGTATTACCTGTTTTCTGGGCGCACTGGCCAGCAAAATACAAGGCTTCCGCGCGTGCTTGATAATCAAAATCCTCCGCGGCTTTTTCAAAAAAATCGCACGCTTTTTTGGCTTCGTCTATCTCCATTAAATAGCGGCCATAAGAAACACTAATCGGCGGAAGCTCTTTAGATTCAGCGTGACGAATGGCCTTTTTAAAGGCATCTTCAGCATGATCCATCTCGCCATTGGCTTGATGCACAAGCGCAATTCCGTGGTAGGCGCGGGGAGAGTTTTTCTTCATTTCCATCGCTTTGCTGAACTGCCAGCGGGCGTTATCGCGCTTGCCAGCTTCCAAATATTTCATGCCCAGTTCGATGCGCTTGTCGTGCGCCGCGTCGGCATTTACCGGAACGCGGTTGGTAGTGGTGACGCAGCCGGCCAAAGCGCCAACTAGAACGGTGGATAAGAAAACGCGGTGATACCAATTGTTCATCAAGCTTCTCTCCCAATGCTTCTCGTTATTCAAATAGTGTGCGCATGACAGATGCCGTCTGTAAGCGGCCAGCTGGGTTTAACCGCTGTGAGGAACGATCCTCAACGGTTCTTCCGCAACAAGACCCGCAGAATTCACGTAACGGGCGCTGCGGCGCGTGCGGTCGTTAACCTGTCCCGCCAGCTGACCACAGGCGGCATCGATATCGTCGCCGCGAGTGGTGCGCACAGTTGTGGTATAGCCCTCGTCCATCAAAATCTGCTGAAATCGGCGCAGCGCATTGTTGCTGACGCGCTTGTAATTGGACAGGGAAAAGGGATTGAACGGTATTAGATTGATTTTGACCGGCACATCACGCAGCAGCTCGGCGAGTTGATGAGCGTGTTCCGGACGATCATTCAGCTGATCGATCAGCGTGTACTCAATGGTCATCTTGCGGTGCGTATCGGGCAACCCCTGGATGTAACGCTTCGCTGAGTCCAGCAACATCGCAATCGGATATTTTTTATTGAGTGGCACCAGTTGATTGCGCAATTCGTCATTGGGCGCATGCAGGGAGATCGCCAGGCAGGCATCGGTGTATTGGCCCAGACGATCCAACGCCGGCACGACGCCGGATGTGCTGATGGTGACTCGACGCTTGGAAATACCGTAGCAGTTGTCGTGCATCATGATATTGACCGCATCCACGACATTGTCGAAGTTCAGCAGCGGCTCGCCCATGCCCATGAATACAACATTGGTAATTTTGCGCGGGCCGTTTTCGCGCAGTTGGCCGAATGACTTCGCCGCGATCCAGACCTGCGCAATGATCTCGTGAGCCGACAAATCCCGATTAAACCCCTGTTTGCCAGTGGCGCAGAAGCTGCAGTCCAGAGAGCAACCCACCTGTGACGAAACACACAAGGTACCGCGTTCACCGTCGGGGATGAACACGGTTTCAATGGCGTTATCGCCACTCACCCGAATCAGAAATTTGCGCGTGCCGTCGGCGGAATCCAATTGCTGCATCACTTCGGGCAAACGGATTTCGGCCACCTCCGCGAGCTGAACGCGCAGCGCTTTGCTCATGTTGGTCATGGCCATAAAATCCGTCTCCCCGAGCTGATGTACCCACTTCATCAACTGCGTTGCGCGGAAACGCTTTTCTCCCAAATCGAGAAAAAACGCTTCAAGCTTTGCCTGTGTCAGGCCAAGCAGATTGATTTTGGCGGGTGCGGATACCGCAACCGGGGATTGCTGATCGGACATAAGGGTTACCACAAAAATAAAGTTTGCACTGCAG
>DJFQ01000091.1:8128-16663 GCA_002432095.1 Marinagarivorans sp. UBA5868
GCTTGCGTGGGATTGGTGGCGCCCATCAATTCGCGGTTTAACTTGATGGCATTGTCCCCTTCCAGAACCTGGACTATGACCGGGCCAGAGGTCATAAAATCCACCAGTGGGCCAAAGAAGGGGCGTTCTTTATGCTCGGCGTAAAAACCTTCGGCCTGCGCGCGTGACAGATGAATCATTTTGGCCGCAACCACTTGTAGGTTAGCGTCTTCAAAACGAGTGATGATTTTGCCTATAACGTTCTTACCGACGGCATCAGGCTTGATGATGGACAAGGTTCTTTCAACGGCCATGGATTTCTCCTCAGGGTTTTAAGCGGCTACGGTCATGGCAAACACGCGATCGCCTTCAGGTTTACAACGCGAGTCCGGGAACACCGGCCCACAGATGGTACGGGCAAAAAATCGCGCAATTATACGGACAAACCCCGTTCTGTGTAAGCTGCGGACTGGAGAGAGCACGCCAATCGTGTTATTAGCCACCCTCTTCCATCCAAACGGAGAGCAGACCATGGGGAATTCGTTGTTGATCGTCGCCCATACTCCATCTCCCAATACAACGGATCTGGTGCAGGCCATGGCGAACAGCTGCGCAAAACAAAGCGCTCTTATATGCCGCGTGGTGCCACCACTTAAAGCCGGCGCAGACGATGTGTTCGCCGCCAAAGGGGTATTGCTCTTCACGCCGGAAAATTTCGGTTACATGTGCGGGGCGATGAAAGACTTCTTTGAACGGATTTATTATCCCTGCCTGGAACACACCCAGGGATTGCCCTACTGTTTGTGTGTCCGCGCAGGCCAAGACGACGGCAGCGGCGCCGCCACCTCGGTAAAACGCATTGTCACAGGGTTACGTTGGCGCGAGGCCCAACCCGTGCTTTTATGTACAGGCGCATACCAGGGTCATTTCCTCGACACTGCAGCTGAATTTGCCGCCACTTTTGCCGCCGGCTTGGAAATGGGGGTTTTTTAGGGTGGCATGGCGCCAGCACAAAAGATTCGATGTCCTGGGTCAGCGTTCTTCCAATATGGCAAGCGCGACCGCCTCTGCCACCTTGATACCGTCCACACCCGCGGACAAAATGCCCCCCGCATAACCTGCACCCTCGCCCGCTGGGTAGAGCCCGCGAATATTAAGGCTCTGCAAACTTGTCGAATCCCGCGTTATCCGCACTGGCGATGACGTGCGGGTCTCCACCCCAGTGAGAAGGGCGTCTGCGCGATCAAAGCCGCGCATTTGTCGGCCGAAATGCGGTAGCGCTTCGCGTATCGCTTCAATTGCGTAATGCGGTAATGAAGGATGTAAATCCCCCAGGAGCACCCCAGGCTTGTATGAGGGAACGACCTCGCCAAGTGTTTGTGACGGGCGGGCTTTAAGAAAATCGCCGACCAATTGCGCAGGCGCGCAATAGTCCTCTCCCCCCAACAAGTACGCATGAGCTTCCAATGACTCCTGCAGCGCGATTCCCGCAAGCGGGCCTCCGGGAAAATCCTGATCAGGATTTATCCCCACTACAATGCCCGCATTGGCGTTGCGCTCGTTGCGTGAATATTGGCTCATGCCATTAGTCACTACTCTGCCGGGCTCGGAAGTAGCCGCCACGACTGTGCCGCCAGGGCACATACAAAAGCTGTAAACCGCGCGACCATTACGCGCGTGATGCACTAATTTATAGTCCGCCGCTCCTAACTGCGGATGCCCGGCAAATTTTCCCAGGCGAGCTTTGTCGATAAGGCTTTGGGGGTGCTCGATGCGAAAGCCAATAGCAAATGGTTTGGCTTCAACATAGACACCCCGCTCGTGCAATTTGCGAAATGTATCGCGCGCGCTGTGGCCGAGAGCAAGGACCACATGGCGACTGAGAATCTCCTCGCCGGTAGTTAGTACGACACCTTCCATGCGCCCGTTGCGAATAATAAAGTCTTCAACCTTACTCTCGAATCGCACATCTCCGCCGAGACGCTTGATTTCCTCACGCATGGAGGAAACAACGCCCGTGAGACGAAAGGTGCCTATATGAGGTTTGCTGACATAGAGAATTTCATCCGGCGCGCCCGCACGAACAAATTCTTCCATCACCTTGCGGCCGTAAAATTTCGGGTCTTTTATCTGGCTGTATAGTTTGCCATCTGAAAAAAGACCAGCTCCGCCCTCACCGAACTGCACATTGGATTCAGGAGTAAGCACTTTTTTTCGCCAAAGCCCCCAGGTGTCTTTGGTGCGCCGTCGCACATCGCGACCGCGTTCCAATACCAGGGGCTTAAATCCCATCTGCGCCAGCGTGAGCGCAGCGAACAAACCACATGGGCCAAAGCCGATAATAATTGGCCGGCCACAATCCTGCGGAGCAACTGCCACAGGTTTGTACCGCACATCGGGCGCTGGGCGAATATTGCGATCGTCCCGGAAACGCTCTAGCAGGGCCGCTTCATTGCCCACCGTTACGTCGATCACATAGATAAATAGAATATCGCTATTTTTTTTGCGCGCGTCGTAGCTGCGTTTAAAGAGCGAGTAATCGAGTAAAGCATCCTCGCCAATTCCAAGGCGATGAAGAATGGCACTGCGCAAATCCGCAGCGGAGTGATCAATAGGAAGGGCAAGCTCGGTAATACGAATCATAAAAAACCTGGCCGGTCGCTCCGGCAAAGGAAACTGAACGGAGCGGATTGTACTCCCCGGGGTCGACTCGCACCAGGAGGCGCCACGCCGCAAACCAGACTGCACCACCATATGGCACTAATCCTGCAAACGAGCAAAACGCTTAATTCTGAAATTATTCAGAACAGGTAACCTAAAAAATGGGGAGTTTATTATGAATCGAAAAATCTTATCTGCCGCCGTACTCGCCGCATCTGTTGCACCTTTTTCCGCCATTGCGGCACAGGACATTAGTTACCGCTATGTTGAAGCGGAATATGTCGTTCAAGATGTGGATATGTATGAAGATGATGATGCATTCGATAACGTTATCGAAGACGTAGATGATGGCGACGGATTTAAAGTCGGGGCATCCTTTGCCTTTACCAATAATCTCTTTATTTTTGGTAATTATGCGCAAACTCAGGCAGATTTTACATTTATCAACGACAACGCCGCCTTAGTTCCCGACGATGTCGATGTCAAAACCCTGCAGCTCGGCTTGGGTTATTTTGCGCCGATTAATATGAACACCGACTTTGTTGTCCGCGCCGCCTATATGGATGTGGATTATGGTGAATTCGCCAGCGGTGGACAAGACCAGGATGTTACCGACCCTGACACAACATTCGGTGATGTTTGGGATGACCTGAACGAAGATTCCAGTGATGGCTACTTTGTCGATGCGGGTGTTCGTGCGCAAACAGTAGAGTGGCTGGAATTGGGTGGCGGTGTTCGTTATACCGATCTTGATTCTGGAGATGATTTTTCCGTTTTCGGTAATGCCTTGTTCGAAATCAATCAAAACCTGGGCATCAACTTGACCGCGAGCATCGGTGACAACCTGTCTTCTTATGGCCTCGGTTTCCGTTACTCCATGTAAGAAATCAGATCAATGTAGCGAGACAGAAAAAAGCGCAGCCTAGGCTGCGCTTTTTTAGTTTGCGCCGACACTATTTTTAGTGCGTGCTAACACTAGTCGCCATACTCTGAATCCTCTTAACCATTGAACGCAGACCATTGCCACGTGTCGGGCTAAGATGCTTGATCAAACCCAATTGATCGAAATAATTTTCGATATCGAACTCAGTAATCTGCTTTGGGGTTTTGCCGTTATAGGCAGCCAGCACCACACCCAACAAACCTTTAACAATAAAAGCGTCGCTGTCCACTTCGAACCACATACGCCCATCGACTTCCTCACCGTCGATCCAAACTTGACTTTGGCAGCCTCTCACAAGATGAACATCATCTTTTTTTGCCGCCTCCATCTCCGGCAACTCCTTACCGAGATCGATAATATATTTGTACCGATCTTCCCAGCTATCAAAAAAACCCACCGTATCAATAATATCGTCGGCCGTTATGGTGCTGCCAAAAGGACTGGTTTTCATTAGTAAAACATTCCGGTTTCAAGCTGTGCTTCTTCGGACATCATATGGCGACTCCACGGAGGATCGAACACTAACTCAACCTCCACAGATTTGACGTTAGGTACCAGCGCAACACGATATTTAACGTCTCCCACCAGTACAGGCCCCATGCCACAACCAGGTGCGGTAAGCGTCATATCGATTAACACCTTGCCATTCTCCTGATCGATCAATACTTTATAAATAAGTCCGAGGCTCTTTAAATTGACAGGTATTTCCGGATCGTAAACGGTCTCCAGTGCCTGCCAGATTTGTTCTTCGTGAATTTTTCCATCACCGGGATTCGAGAACTCTAATTCAAACTTTTCCATTCCCAATGCGTCGGCATCTGTACCGTCGACTCGAACCATATTTCCCTGATAAACCACGGTAAAGTTGCCACCCAGGGATTGCGTTATGGTGACGAAGGTATGCGCGGGAATGGTTACCGGCGACCCTACTGGAACAAGACGCCCCGGACAATCTCTCACCGTGGCGACTACTCGTTGTTCAGACATATCGTTTACCCGACGCTCGTCGATTTATACACTGAAGCTTTCGCCACATCCGCAGGCATCTTTTATATTCGGGTTATTCATCACCAGATTGCGATTGAGCCCCACCTGGGTGAAATCAATTTCCAACCCCTTCAAAGCGGCGAGGCTGCCGGTTTCGACATAAAGTTCGACACCTTCCGTTAAAGTTCTCACAGTATCGACTGGCATAGGGCCATCCACCTCTTCGATTACATACTTAAATCCGGTGCAGCCGCTTTCTTTAAGGCTGATGCGCACACCTTTTTTGGCGTTTTTCTCCAAAAGGCGGCGAAAATGCGCGAGTGCGGCATCGGAAACCAAGATGGAGTTGATCAATTCCCGGGGCGTGCTGTTGTACGTTTCAACTGGCATAAAATGATACCCGCATTACTGGAGCAAAAATGTTTTGACTTTTGCAATAGCCGCAAACAGCCGATGCAAATCATCCAGGTTGTTGTAAATGGACAGCGACGCCCGCACAGTACCCGGTATCCCGAGATGCGCCATCAGCGGTTGAGCGCAGTGATGTCCTGTGCGCACCGCAACTCCCTGCTGGTCCAACAAGGTACCAACATCCGCCGGGTGTGCGCCCGGCATTAAAAAACTGTACACACCTACCGCTTGTTGCGGCGCGCAAACGCGCTGCAGGCCGTGCTCTTCACCCAACAAGATCGCGGTTTTCAACAGATTATTTTCATGCGCCTGCAGGGCCGCCCGATCGATATTTTCGAGATAGTCCAGAGCAGCAGCCATACCGATAGCACCTGCAATATCTGGGGTGCCCGCTTCAAATTTATAGGGGAGATGGTTAAATGTAGTGCCAGCAAAACTCACTGTTTCGATCATCTCGCCACCGCCCTGATAGGGCGGCATTTGCTCCAGCAGCGCTTCCCGCCCCCAAAGCACACCTATGCCTGTAGGCCCAAAAGCCTTATGGCCAGAAAACGCATAAAAATCGCAACCAAGATCCTGCACATCAACCGAAAAATGCGCTATCGCTTGGGCACCATCCACCACAATTTTCGCACCCGCACTGTGGGCATATTGCGCCATCAATTTAACCGGGTTCACGGTGCCCAACGCGTTGGACACATGATTGACCGCGACGATCTTGACGCGCTCATCAAGCAGCGCCTGATATGCATCAAGATCCAGATCACCACGTGTATCAATAGGAATGGCAACCACATGCGCGCCGCGCTCCGCTGCGATCATTTGCCAGGGCACGATATTGGAGTGATGTTCCAAAGTGGACACAAGAATTTTATCGCCGGCCTGCAGGGCAATACGCCCGTAAGCACTGGCAACAAGATTAATGGATTCAGTAGTGCCCCTCGTCCAGATAACCTGTTCGCTTTTCGGGCTATTGATAAAAGTGGCGACACGCCGACGTGCGTGTTCAAACGCGGTGGTGGCCCGGTCCGCCAAAGCGTGCGCCGCCCGATGAACATTGGAATTGTCCAAACAGTAATATCGATCCACTGCATCGATCACCATCTGTGGCTTTTGAGTGGTGGCAGCGCTATCGAGATACACCAGAGGCTGATCATGGACCCGCTGGTGCAATATCGGAAAATCACGCCGAATTTTTTCGGGATCGAACTGCGTCATATTCATCTCCATGCTGCCACGCGATAGCGATTCATCAAACTTGCTCTTGCGCATCTAACAAGTGACGGACAAGCGATGGGTCTCGGGCAAACCATTGTGTCAATACGGGGCGCAGATAATGCACCAGCGCAGGCTGAGCCAGCTTGTCGATCAGTTCATTAATAAAACCAAAACTCAGCATTACTTCCGCCTCGCGTTGAGACACTCCCCGAGTACGGAAATAATGCAGCGCATTAGCGTCTAACTTTGCCACGGTGGCTCCGTGGGCGCATTGCACATCGTCGGCATATATTTCCAATTCGGGCTTGGTATCCACTTCTGCTTTATCACTTAACAACAAATTTTTATTGCTCAGCCGTGCCAGCGTTTTTTGCGCGTCCGGATGAATATGGATTCTGCCGTTAAACACAGCTTTGGCGCTGTCAGCCACTATGCCGCGAAACGTTTCCTGGGTGGTGCAGTGAGGCACCCGATGCTCTATACACGTGTGATAGTCCACCTGCTGATTTTCCCGCGGCAGATATACGCCATTGAGCACACAATCTGCACCCGGACCGTTGTGGTTGACCACTACATCAATACGCTTTAGCGCTCCACCTAAAGCCAAGTGAAAACTGTCAAAGCGCGAATTGGCATCAAGGGCGGCGTAAACACCACCAACGTGCAGCGCTCCCGGCGCTTCGAGATGCAACCTATAATGGTTACAGCGGGCACCGTCCGCCAAACGTATTTCCGTGACGCCGTGGGTAAAACAAGCCTGCGATTCGCCGTCGGAAATAAAATGCTCTACCGCAGAGGCTGAGGCGTTGGCTTCTAACACCATTAAAAATCGCTGCGGAATGTGAAAAGGTATTTCGCTGCCGCTGGTTAACCAGACAACTTGCACCGGTTTTTTTAACTGCACGTTTTTACCAACGCGCAAAAACACACCATCGTCGAGCAACTGATTATTCACCGCGGCGAATAAATGCTGGTCGGATTCCACCACACTGCCCAAAGATTCGCGAATTCGAACAATTTGTTGAGTGTCGGCATCAGCAAATGTCACCAAGTCGACATTTGCTTCCAGGCTCTCTACAGAAGACAAGGCGGCGCAATAGCTGCCGTTAACAAAAACTATTTTGTACGTATCGAGATTGTCGACGCTGCACAGCTTAGCCATCCCGGTCAAATCATCAGGAATCTGTCCGCGAGCACCCAAATAATCCATCTGCTCCAGGGCGCGCAGAGAGGTATATTTCCATTGTTCCGTTTTGCGTGTCGGCCAAACGGCGTTGCGGACTACCGCAGCACCCGCTTCATTTAGGCTATGCAGCCAACCAGAGCTTTGCGGTCGAATTCCCGTTAATTGCTGGAGAACCTGCGTCATCAAACTGCCTCATCCTCAAGCCAACCATAGCCTTTTTCTTCGAGCTCGAGTGCCAGCGACTTATCGCCGGATTTGATGATGCGCCCACCCGCGAGCACATGGACATAATCCGGCACAATGTAATCCAGTAAGCGCTGATAATGGGTTATCACAATAAATGCCCGCTCAGGATTACGCAGAGCATTTACGCCTTGCGCCACTACCTGTAATGCATCGATGTCCAGGCCGGAATCAGTTTCATCAAGGATCGCCAGCTTCGGTTCCAACAACATCATTTGCATGATTTCGTTGCGCTTCTTCTCGCCGCCAGAAAAACCTTCATTAACACCGCGCTTCAAAAAGGACTGATCAAGATTGACCGCTTTGCAAATGTCCCGCGCCTTTTTCATAAAGCTGACCGCATCCAGTGGAGACTCTCCGCGATGCTCACGTTGCGCGTCCAGCGCCGCTTTCAGGAATTCCATATTGCTAACGCCGGGAATTTCCACCGGATATTGAAACGCTAGAAACAAACCTTCACGTGCGCGCTCCTCGGTATCCATCTCAAGCAGATCTCGTCCGAGAAATTCGACACTGCCGGCAGTGGCCTCGTAGCCCGGCCTACCAGACAGCACATGACCGGTGGTGCTTTTCCCCGAACCGTTCGGCCCCATAATGGCATGCACTTCTCCGGGCCTAACTTCGAGACTCAAGCCGTTTAATATGGCCTTGTCGTCCACACTTGCGTGTAGATTACGAATCGACAGCATCAACTACGTTCTCCAATGTGTGCGCAGGAAAATCTGCGCTGGCAAATAATTTAACCGACTGAGCCTTCCAAGCTGACTTCGAGGAGCTTGCCTGCTTCCACCGCGAATTCCATAGGCAGCTCTTTAAAAACCTCTTTGCAGAAACCGTTGACGATCATCGACACCGCCTTTTCTGCACTGATGCCGCGCTGCTGACACAGGTACAACTGATCATCACT
>DJFQ01000099.1 GCA_002432095.1 Marinagarivorans sp. UBA5868
CCATAATAATCGGCAATATCGTAGCCATCATCGCGCAAGGGACTGGGATAAAAAGGCAATAACCATATCGCCGTAACACCGAGCGCGGCTATATAATCCAGCTTTTCAATTAAGCCTGGAAAATCACCTATCCCATCATTGTTGGAATCGTAAAAAGATTTCACGTGCAGTTGATAAATGATGGCATCCTTATACCAAATCACCTGACCCGCTGTATCCACGGCTTCTTGAGTTGCGTGCGCAACATGGGGTTCCGCCAGCCTTTTCACATTTAACATAATTATGCTCTCCTCGACTGTAAACGCCACACCGCAAAAGGAAGTTCCTGCGGATCAAAATACCAATGCTGTTCCGCACCATCCCATGACAACTCGATATCGCGCATCAACTCGCGCACCACTCTACTGCCACCCAGTTCGTGATGAGGAATCTGCAAATGTGCGTGCTGAGGGTTATGTGGGTCCAGGCTCACCGCAACAAAAATGATATTGCTGCGATCTCTTGTCGCTTTGCTGAAGAAAATCACCTGATCGTTATTGGATTCATGAAAGCGAATATTCAAATGCGACTGGAGCGCCGGATTTTCCTTGCGCAACTGATTCAACCGACTAATCTCGGCGATAATATTGCCTGGCTGAGCAAAATCCCGCGGTCGGATCTCGTACTTTTCGGAGTCCAGATATTCTTCCTTCCCCGGCAACGCCGCCGCCTCGCAATATTCAAAGCCGCTGTACACTCCCCACAGCCCCGAACAGGTGGCGGCAAGTGCTGCACGAATCAAAAAACCAGGACGCCCGGAGGTTTGGGTGAAAAAGGGATTAATATCCGGCGTATTGACGAAAAAATGCGGCCGATAAAAATCGCTTACCGGTGGTGTCGACAGTTCGGTCATATATTCGGTTAACTCTTGTTTCGAGTTACGCCAGATAAAATAGGTATAGCTTTGGGAAAAACCGACTTTTGCCAATTGATGCATCATCGCCGGACGGGTGAAGGCTTCAGAAAGAAACATGGCCTCGGGGTGTTTGCCACGCACATCGGCAATCAACCATTCCCAAAACGGTAAGGGTTTGGTGTGGGGATTATCCACCCTAAAAATGGTTACGCCTTCTGAAATCCAATACAAAATAATGTCGCGCCAAGCGGTCCACATAGGCGGCGTTGCGCCTCGTGCGTAAAAATCGACATTGACGATGTCCTGATATTTTTTTGGCGGATTCTCTGCATATTGAATTGTGCCGTCGGGTCGTTGCTTAAACCNNCGGATGCTGCCGTCCGGGCGCCAGGAAAACCAGTCCGGGTGTTGCTTGAGCCATGGGTGATCGGGGGAGCACTGGATGGCAAAATCCAACGCGATTTCCAATCCGTGCTCATCTGCAGCTTTGCGCAGACGGCGAAACGCCTCTATGCCACCTAATTCTGGATGCACGGCATCATGGCCTCCGGCTTCACCACCAATTGCATATGGGCTGCCCGGCTCACCAGGTTTAGAGGTGACACTGTTATTACGACCCTTCCGGAATTTTTTACCAATTGGATGGATCGGGGGAAAATACAACACATCAAAACCCATGGCTTTTATCGCCGGCAAACGGCTGACCACATCGTCAAAAGTCCCATGATTTTTTGCCGAGCTCGTAATAGACCTGGGAAAAAGTTCGTACCAGCTGCTAAAGCCAGCTTTAGTACGCTCTACATCCACAGCGTATACTTGGCTGGTAGTGAGAAAAGGCCGCTGCTCAAGCCGCTCCACCGCTTGCGCCAAATCCTGACGCAACAGAATTTGCACTTCCGCATCTACATCGTCCATCTCTCTCGCACGATCCAGCTGATGAAGCGCATCCTGCACCAACTCCATTGCCTCCTTCCGATTGACCGGAGCATGGTCCAGATTCAGCAAAGCTTCCTCATCTTTTTTACCTTGCCTATTTCCATTGGCGAAATCACTTATGTCTTGTAGCAGTAGGCGGCCCTCCTCTATCTCCAGTGCGACAGCCACCCCGGCATAATATTTTTGATATAACTCGTGATGAAAGTTTTGCCAGCGGTCCAGCCAAGCTTCAATTTTGAATTCATGAATCTGTGCAGTTTCTGGTAGAAAATCCACTTCCCATAAATCATTTCCCAGCAACACCATCGGCTCCACCCGCCATCGACTACCTGCGGCCTCTTTCCATAGAACTCGCGCTGCCAATCGGTTATGGCCGTCGGCAAAAATGGTGGCGGCGACGGTAACGGCCTGCCCCTGCGTGCCTTTTGCAGGATAAACACCCGAATCCACGCATGGTGAAACATGTTCAATAACCAAACGGGACTGAGCGACGGCTTGGTTAACAGAGAGTTCGCTGCTTGTCTTCGATCGCTTTGCGTTTTCTGTAAAACGCAACGTGCCGTTACCTGAGCGCAGCTTATCGCTACGAGTTTCGTGGACATGTGGATGACGATTTGACATGACAGACCTCCAGAAAAATTCCTTTTTGCAGAACCCAGGCTACAAAAAGATGGAATTTCAAGCGCGATTAAACAAAACGTAGGGACGCTTGCAAAACCTTTGCCGTCGATCTTTTTATGCCAAAAAACATCTAAAACCCGGTAAATTCGCCAATCTCCATTATTAATCAGAAAAATCGAAATAAAAAATACCCACAGGATGTGGCAAATACGGGAATTTTGGAAAAAATGACAAAACCTATCTAAGCCTAACAATCCGAGGCTTTTTAAAATCCGCCAATTTTCTTCCGCGCTCATTTCTTCTAGGTACCACCAGCATTCTCAAAGCATCGACAAAAGTCGGCGAACAAAGGCATACACGAAACTTCGTGAGACAACCACTGAATCTCGGGATTCACGATATTTCGTTGCCAAATTAAGGTGTAGATCCACGAAAAAATTAATAATTTTCAATGACTTGCATTTAATCTTCGCCCCTGGCATGAAGCTCGCTAATGGGACGTAACCGAACAGGCAGAGCTGTTTGAGTATTCAGATATACCAACTG
>DJFQ01000081.1:0-4884 GCA_002432095.1 Marinagarivorans sp. UBA5868
CGCACTCATCATCACAAGCACCGAAGATATCCTCGAGTCCCGCTGGCGGCATTGTGCCGGTAGCCGCAATTAAGCTTTGCAAATTGTGTCCGGATTCATCCGGCTTGGTGCCCAAAGCCTTGTCCGTTGCCGCGTGACAAGATTGACATTGCGCCTCAAAAATTTGTTGGCCTTTGCTGGCGTGAGTGAGGACGCTGCTCTGCTGATATATCACGATCCCGGAGACTTTAGGATTCTCCGTGACTGCCTGAAACCCGATATTCAACTGTCCGTCGGTAACGCTGACATCGGCAATTCGTTCCGACATCGCCGTATTTGCGCCAACGGTCTTAAAAATATCGACATTGGTTAGCTTGCTTTGTCCTTCAACCGATACGTTAAAGACTCGCAAGCCTGCGCCGGTGTGATAAGTCTCGGCGAAATTCAAGACAAGTGTGTATTTACCGTTCGATACAGGAATGGCGTAGGCGGCATCGCCGTAGCGTTCGGTGAGGTAAACAGTCGCGTCGCTGGCCCCGCTGATCGCGACACTGCTGCGAGAGTAAGTCTGTCCACCGGTGAAATAAGCATCTGCTTGATATTGGATACCATCCAACCTGGTAGCAGTCCCGCCGGCGTTAAGCGCCATCACCAGCACTGGTTCCGCCGCTTCCTCTTCTGGGGGAACAAATACATTTCCGCCCGAGGAACTGGAGCTGGAACTAGAGACACTGCCAGAGCTTGACGTGCCTGGTTCGGTGTCTTCTCCACCACAGGCACTCAAGCCGATCGTTACGCCAACGAGCAAAAGCCAGCCCGGCAGTTGCCTTTTCATACTGTTTATCATCTGGATGTCTCCGATCAGATAGGGTGATCTTTTTTATTTGTCAAAAACGCGAACTCTGTGAGAGTCGCTCGCTGGTTCGGAATAACGAATAATTGGCTCCTATCGGAACGATTTCACATTTTTTTATCCCCTACTGCACAGCTATCCCACTACTGCCCAGTTTTCCCACTACTGCNNTACTGCACAGCGCATCATTGAAACATTTGTTGACGCGACAATATCTACGATTGAAAGACAACAGAAGAATGCAATACGTAGAAATAGTAAGAAATACTGTTTCTTCTATTCATTCTTCATTTTTTTCAATATCAGAAGTGCAAAAAAGACTGTTTTTACTGTTCTCTAGCGGCTAAGACGCGCATATAAAATCATCGCGATTTTGCGAATAAACATGAATTGAGACTTATAAAAAAACTGAGACTGCTTCTTCTGCAAGCGACTGCGGAATACGACAAATATTTTCTCAGCGCCTCACCAAGTGAGACATTTAATAATGAGAAAATAAACTGCGCGATTAACGCACGGGTCGATAATAGTGGTCAGCGCATCCTGTCTATTAAAGTAGCCCCGTCTATGGAAATAGACCCTTCAAATGGAACAAACCCTTCAAATAAAAAGGGTTGGTCGGACAGAATTACCTCCATCAAAAATAACGCCATTAAATGAAGAGGTAAGCTCTCCAATTTGGATTACCAACCGAACAACGCGGTCTACTCTCAGCTCAAACGCGGGCTAATCACTGTTCAATAGCCCCAATAGCGTTTTCACTCGATCAATCCCAGCCACTATTCGATTCCCATGAGGGAACCCTCGGCATCGAAGCCGCATAAAATCACGCGCCATTTGGTCGATCAAGCGCCCCTCTGCGAAAGCGTGACGCATTAATCATTTAATACGATTATTATTTTTAATCCTGTGGCTGTGAGTTTTTTGACGCCTTCATGATTCAAACAGAACTTTTTGTGACGCATTTCGCACAAAACTTTGCCAATGGTCCAATTTCGCCCATTGGCGGCGCCCAAATGAGTTGTTTCGACTATTTGACGGTATCCGCCGGCCGAAATTGTGAAGAGAATCNNCGCTCAAACGCGTTGACCAATTGATAAAAAATTCGCTCCAACAACCGTAGGTCTTCGGTGACGATTTCGGCTCGCCCCACCATTTCGTGCTTAAACGGCAAGGTCTGACCATGGCTGGAGATTAAGCCATTAGGCAGCTCGACCCGCACTTCATAATGAAGAGATTCCGGGGCAGGAGAAATACGGGCCACACTGCCGGAAACGATGCCGAACTCCTGATACGGAAAACCATCCAGTTTGATAAAAACTTTTTGTCCTATTTTGGCTTTGCCAAAATTTTTCATAGGTAAAAAAATGCGCGCAAACACTGGTTGATTCTGGTCGGGCACAATGGTGAAGACGACATCGTCGGCTTGAACGGCCTGAAAGGAACTCCAATAATTTGCCAATGAAACCCGCCCATCGATTGGGGCGATAAGTAAATAGCTTTGCTCCCAGCGACTTATTTGTCCCCTTAGCTCATCTAAGGCGTTGGATAACATCAAATATTTTTGCTGCATCTCGTCCTGAAACTGAAGCTTGATCTCCAGAGCCTCTTTGTCCAGCTGAGAAAACGCCACTTGAGTACTTGCAATGACGCTTCGGTGATTTTTTTCCTGGTTGAGCACCGCCAGCAGTTTTGCTCTCTGCTCATCTAATTGCACGGCTGAGATTAGCTTCTTTTGCGCCAGGGATTCGACCCTGGCAAGGGCTGATTGCTCTATCGCCAGCGTTTGTTTTAAGGTGGTCAACTGCTCCTTCTGATGCTTCAACAACTGCAGATGTAGTGTTTTTTCCTCGTCCAGGGCCTTAAGACGATGGTCCTTCGTCTGATTTTTATGTATTAGGTAGTATCCGCTCAGTTGGGTAAGAAAGCGGGAAAAATAAATCTGCAATTCTCCCAGCTGCCGAAAATCGCGGTCGAGATCCGTGGCAAACTGTTCGATAAAATCTTCTGGACTATCGGCCTTTTCGTACCTATCTAACCAAGATGTTGCAACTGTGAGCTGCGCGTAATTAACGGTATTTCGAATCACCGCCACCACCTCGCCTGCTTTTACAGATCGCTCCTTGGGTGAAATCCAGTGTAGCTCGCCACTGGCACGCGCCACCACTCTTAGCGGTGGCACCTCTGTGGTCAGCGCGGCGGGGGCGGAAATAATATCCGGATATTTTATGATGCAGCATATGGCAAGCATCGCCAGCATCGCCAGCAACACGATGCAAGACCCCCAGCGAACAATCCACGCGGGCATTCGATTTAACACATCCTGCGTATATTCGCTACGCTCACCCAAATTGGCCAACTGCTCTTCTAAATTCATATCATCGACCTTTCAAAAAGTTAGCAAAATCGCAAATGGTGGGCGAAGACTAACCGAGCTCCAGCTGGTTTTTAATCAAAGTGAAATAGGCGCCTTTTTGTTTGATCAAAGTTTGATGATTGCCGCATTCCACTAGGCGGCCGCGATCCAGGGTAATGATTTGATCGGCATCGCGAACAGTGCTTAGTCTGTGAGCAATGACCAAAACCGTCCGCCCCTTGAAAAAGGCATGCAGGTTTTCCATAACTTCACGCTCGTTACGGGCATCTAATGCGCTGGTCGCCTCGTCAAAAAATAAATACTGCGGGTCTTTGTATACAGCGCGCGCAATCAGGACACGCTGGCGTTGACCGCCACTAAGAGATAAACCACTCGCGCCAATTTTGGTATTTAATCCCCCAGGCAGAGATTCCACCAATTCCAGGAGGTTGGATATTCGCAAAGCCTCCCGGAGACGCTGCGAATTTATTTGCGCATCCGAGTCGGACTCCGTGATATTTCTTAATAGAGTGTCTGAAAAAATGTAGCCATCTTGCATCACCACACCGCACTGATTACGCCATAAACGCGTGCTGATATCCTCCAAATTGGTTGCTCCAACACATATTTGACCATGCTGAGGCTTATAAAATTTTAATAAAATTTTCAAAAGAGTCGTCTTTCCGCTGCCGCTGGCACCCACAATGGCCGTCACTTTTCCGGCCGGTATAATCAGCTCAATATCTTCCAGGACCGCAGGGGAGAAACCATTACCGTACCGAAAACCAACTTTCTTTTTAAGTTCTATATCCCTTTGTTCCGGTAGATAATTAATTGCATTCTCATCTTCGTTCTTCTGCTCGTGAATTTCAGCCAAACGATCCAAGCTCAGCTGTGCATCCTGCAGAGACTGGAGAAAACCCATAAAATTGTTGATAGGCCCATTTAGCTGCCCAATGATGTATTGAATGGCCAGCATAGTACCAAGGGTAATATCGCCTTCCAGAACAGACTTGGCTGCAACAAAGGTGATAAGAATATTCTTCAGTTCATTAATAAAATTTCCACCTGTCGCTTGATATTGCAATAACGCCAAACTTTTTATGGAAATCTTGTAAAGCCTGACCTGAATACGCTCCCATTCCCATCGGCGCCGACGCTCGGAATTGTTGAGCTTGATCTCCTGCATACCGTTGAGCAATTGCACCATGCTGCTCTGATTACCCGAAGCCTGGTCAAACCTTTTATAATCCAACACTTTACGCCGATTCATGAACAGCACTATCCATGCGACGTAAAGTGCTGTTCCAGCGATAAACAGAAGAAATATGGCCGTGGAAAACCAGGCAAGAATGACGGAAAAAATTAAAACATTCAGCAGTGAAAATAGAACGCCTATCGTGGACGAAGACAAAAAATTCTCGATTCGATCATGGTCCTGAACGCGTTGCAGCAAGTCGCCAATCGTCTTGGAGTCAAAAAACGCAATCGGCAATTTCATGAGCTTAATCAGAAAGTCGGATATTAGCGATATGTTGATTCGGGATCCCACATGCAGCAATATCCAGCTTCGCAGCAAATCCACCGTGGTTTGAGAGAAAAATAACATCAGCTGCGCAGCCAGCAACAGATAGATCAAGTTTAAGTTCTGCGTATTAACACCCTGGTCAACAAGGGTCTGTGTAATGAAAGGAAA
>DJFQ01000081.1:4904-7512 GCA_002432095.1 Marinagarivorans sp. UBA5868
TTCAGTTCTTCGTCTTGCGATTCATAAAACGACGGCGTCGGTTCCAACAATAAAAGGGTACCATCGGTATTTTTTGGATCTTTTCTATTAAGCCAGCCGTCACAGAATTCGGAGTAGTTGTAGCGAACTTTGCCAAAACTGGGGTCAGCCACATAGACATGCTTGCTTGTTATCTTGTAAACCACCAGAAAGTGGCGCTGCCGCCAATGGGCTATGCAAGGCAGTGGCACTTCATTTTTGAGGGACTCAAACCTGACTTGAACACCGGCGGTATTGAAGCCGAGATTTTCGGCAGCTTCGGAGATTCCTCCAAGGGAAACCCCTTGATTTGTTAAGGAGCAGTGCTCTCGCAATGACTCTATGGATAGCGTACGCCCATAATATTTTGCGAGAATTTTCAAGCATGTAGGCCCGCAATCCATCTGGTCCATTTGCAGGTAGGACGGGAATCGGTCCATCATATTTCTCCGACTGGATGTTTCAAACCATTTACCGCAGAAAATCGCTGCCAACTGAATACATATAATTGGTTCGACAGATCAAACCCCATAACGTGATCACTGTACTCATCACAACACCAACCATAATAAGCACGAAATATTTGGTAAACTTTTTTACCAAGCGGGGTATATAAATCATCAAAATTCAATGCATGCAAATCTTGCTGAAATTTTTGAATATAAAATGCGATGCGTGCCAGCGCATGCAAGCGATCATTGCCTGCGGAAAACAATGGCATGCATCGGCTTAGACAGCGAATTATTAGGGTGTAGGTAAATAGTCCATGATACGTCGAATAAACGCTTCTTGGCTCATTGATATCGTTCGTTATACTTTTTAACGGAGTGTTAGGATCGCACATTAGATACGCATCTTTTTGCAGTGTCACAGCATTGAATATGATGTGACCACACTGGTGCGCAAGATCATCTAAATAAAATACGACACAAGCATCTTCCGGAACGTTTAGAAATGCCGCACCATGCACGCTCAGCGAAGCAAAAGAATTTGGCAGATACCCATGATATAGATGAATATAACGCGTAGAAAAAGCGATCCATTCATGAAGATCAACGTCTTGCCGAGCCATCATTTGTAAGGCTGTTTGCAGATATTGATATTGTGCAGTGGCATTGGCGGGTAAGCCGGCGTCCACGTCCGTCCGCGCAGAAAAAAAGCGGCGCGCCACACTAGGAGGCTGACCTTGGCCAATGATCATTTGGGGGGCCACAATCTGAAATGATTCCAGCCTCGGCCTACAACAAATGCCGCTACTTTTATCACCGGGATGCCATACCCATCCGCGATCATCGAATTTTAGCGTGCCCGCTGCATTCGTCTCCTCCACGCAAAACCGCCCGATGCGCGGGACAGAGATAATGCCACAGGCATCGGATTTTACATCCGCGGCGAGCCTACCCACTGAATGACGCATCACCAACCCTAGCAATTGCTGGCTAAGGGGTGTATCGGCTGCAGGGTCCGTGAACCAGGCAAATAGAGCAGGTTCTAGAAAAATCTGATCATCTTCATAATCCAAGCGATCAAACCACTGCGGCGCTTTCTTATAAACTAACGTGCGGATGTGATGAGCAAGAACTGCTTGTCCGTTTATTAAATTGGACTCAACGATTGCCTCTAATTGCTGATCCAAAAGCATGACGCTCTCCCTAAATAAAAAAGCCGAAAGCGCATCGCTTTCGGCTTTTGGCAATTAAAAGCGCAGTGCGCTAACTGCCCCGAGGTTAACGTTAGCGCTTAAACTAACTGGATTAATCGCCAAGGAAGTCAAACCGGTCATTCCGCCGATTTTGTGACAACCGTCCATTGTGCCGCCGGTAATGGCATTTATTGCGTCACCTTCGCCGATGTGCTGAGCACCACTTTTGAAGTCTGCAATCGATTTTTGCTGTTTTGCTTTTCCAAACAGTTTCATAACAATTCTCCATGAATTACATTTGAATGATGCCAACTCTTATGAGCAAGCAAGGCCAGCGTAAGACACCGATATATAGTTTTCCTGTTAAGTTATACCGTCTGATTTAGTGAAATAATGCCCAAATTTCTCACAGGACCGCCTCCTGGCTAGCGCATGCGCTCATCCATCACATACTCCTGTCACCCCCAAAAAAAAGGGCCGAAGCAATAAACGCTTCGGCCCCAATTGGGTTTTGCGGGACTTTCGATACGATTAATTTCGCGTTATCGCCCCACTTTCGTTTAACAACTTATTGGCCGCTAACGCCAAAAACATAAAGTTGCTGGAGCCGCCGCCCAAAACGTATTCGGACTGTTGCCAGAGGAAAGGAAACTGCTTGTACTCCGGAAAGTCCGGGGCGACCAGGGCGGTGCCTACGGTGACGCCGCCGGGCACATAGCTGTACTCCATGCGGTTCATGCCATAGGCAGAGGTTTTGGATTTTGCGCCCACTCCGGAGGCATAGGATTGGTTATTGGAACCGGGGTTATTGCCCAGAACGTAGTGCAAAATGTTAAGCAAGTATTCCTTGCCAAACTCTTGTGGGAAGGCCTTGTGTAGAAAGTAATGGGCCACCCCCTGGTGCTGCAAATCCCAGCCGCGTCCCCACAACTGCATTTTAAAATCCAA
>DJFQ01000081.1:7569-9196 GCA_002432095.1 Marinagarivorans sp. UBA5868
AGGATAAAATTGCGATACTCGTCTTTGCCGGTCGCACGGAAAAGCTCCACCGCAGCGTGAATTTTATTGTCGAGCACATTACCGCCATCTACCGTGCGCTCCACTTGCCAGAGTTGTTCGGCGGCCTTGAGGGCACGTGTGGCCATAGCGGCATCGTAACCTCGCATGGCGTTGACGGTAGCGGCTATGTTGCCTATGGCATCAAACTCGCGGGCGGGGTTGTCTTCGGTAAACACCCAGCGATCGTCAGGCAGGCCTGAACGCTCACCCTGCTTTTTTAGCTCGCCGCGTTTTTCTAATTCACCTAAATGGGCATCATAAATACGGTTATCGGTCTGACCGGAAAAGTCGCCGCCCATCACATACTGCGTCAAGGTCGGCACAATAATGCCCCGGTACAACCGACCCAAGGCCTCGTAGCCACCCACTATGGTTAATAGGCCATGTTCAATCTGCTGCAGTATGTCCGGCTTGCCGTCGGGCTCGCGAATTTCGGTTAATTTCCTAGTCTGGTCGACGAGGGTATTGTCGTGCCGAACGTCGAATTCCTCGTAAGCCGCCGCCAGAATAAACACCTCCCCGGATTGGGACTCGATGCGAAAATCCTCATCACCAGCGTCATACCAACCGCCCTCAGTCAGGCCAGGCACGTGCTCGCCGGATTTAAATCTGGTCAGCGTCGAGGGACCCTGCACATAACCATCGAAGTGGTTAATGTTGGTAGGCGCCATGAGTGCATCATCCATATGACTGACGTCATGCCAGAGCTTGTATTTTTCCTTCACCCGCATGTGGCCCATTTGTATCGGCAGAAAATAGTCCAACGTAGGCTGCCAAACATTCTGGTCATAAACATTCGCGGCTATGCGGAAAGGTTTACTCTTTTGCTCACCCAATACCAACTGATACATTCCCTCTTCCTTCACGTCGGTGAAGTCGAAGTGGAAATATTTGTAGCGCAGAAAATCGCCCCAGGCCTGGGGTTTTTTATTCAGCACTATTTGGTGATCGCCATCCTTGCTCAGGCGCAGCAGCTGCATTTTGTGATCGAAATTATCGTTGGGGTCAGTTTCGATTACCGCCACTTTTTTTTGCGCCGGATGGTAACCAACCATGGAATGCTGAATGACCGGCTTGTAGATCCAGTCAGCAATTACATTAGGTTTGATGGTCAGTTCAATGGCTTTTTTCGTAGCGCCGGGGGGTACAGTGGTGCGCACAATAAACCAGCCGTTCTGGTGCAGATTGCGACCATCGTGTAATTCCAGCTCGCCGGTGCTGCTGTGAATTTGCATGCGCAATTCATCGGACTCTGGAGCCACCGCCAACGTCTTACCGGTCGCCAGCGGAGTCGGTTGAGCTTTGTGATTGGGCAACGGAATTAAATCTTTATGCTTTCCTTTCGGCACAAGTTGTGGGTCGGATTTAGTGCCCTCGGGCAATTCCACGCCGTAGGGCTGACGCGGGAAGATGCCGCTGTGCTGATCCATAATCCAGGACATGCCGAACAGGTCCGCCGGGTACAACTCCAAAACAAAACCCACTTTGCCCACCCACCGCTCGGGCAGCGGCTCATCCAGGTCGATGGTGACTTTAATGGCGTTGCCTTCGGCGCGCACTGTCATTT
>DJFQ01000081.1:9304-27164 GCA_002432095.1 Marinagarivorans sp. UBA5868
CGGTTACCGTGCATCACCATAATCAAACCGCTTTGATGACTTTCGGGAGCGGTGTCATGAAACGCCATAACCCCAACCCCACGATTCTGGAAATAATCGCGCTGGTTGAGTTGGAAATGTCCCTGTTGATTTGATACCGAGATGTTGTTCTGGTGATTAGTGCCGGCGGTTGAACCAAGCTGGGTGCAACCAACCAAAGCACCTATCACTAAGCTGAAAAGAAGCGTCTTTTTGTAAGGGATCATGAATGTCTCGTTTTGTTATCGGAGTACGCCGCGCGGCTCCTGTTAACGTGAACGAGCAACCTTAGGTGCGGAGCGACAACAAGTCAATTGGGTGTTGCGCATGCGCGCCACCTGGCAAAAGTCCTCCTTCGGAGAGAGCTGTAAGTGCCCCACACCTGACACATCGGGTGGCCGCCAGATTGCGGGCCGTTTGCGAATTAGAGTGAATCGTCACCCAAATAGCGCCTGAGCACTCGCTGCCAATCATCTCCCGCAATAATTCGCAGCAATGCCAAATTAAGGGAAGCTCTCAACGGGCTATCTTGCGCGACAGCGATCGCATAATCCTGTCTTTCGAAAGTATCCGACAACACATCGGTGCGCTTCGGATATTCGTGGTGAGATAAATACAAAAGGATGGGGCGGTCATACACCACAGCTTCGTATTCACGCTTGGCCAGGCCCTCGATAGCGCTTTGCAGATTTGCAGTTGTTGAAAAACCTATACCTCTGTCGGTTAAAAACCCCGCGCTGGCCGAATTACCGACGGTTGCGACATGAGCATTTGGCAAATCGTTGACTCCTCGCACACTGGAATCCAATTGACTGACCGTGAGTGCTGTCGTGATCGCAGCGGTAAAGCTCGACACGATGATCAATCCTGTGAACATCCAGATTATCCCGATCACCCGCCCCGCAAGCGTCATCGGCGCCTTATCTCCATAACCTACCGTCGTCATAGTGACAGCAGCCCACCAGAAACTGGAGCCTATGCCCTGTGCCGATGTACCGCCGAACATAGCTTGGTTTCGTTTGCGCTCCACCAGCCAAAGAAGAAAACCCGTTAACAGCAACAGGCCGCATAGACCGGCGATGACGAGTAGAAAATTCCAGGAGAAGAAGCGCTGCAGAAAACTTGTTATACCACCTTCACGACTTACCGCAATCGCAAGACCTGTAGTATGAAAAGGGTGAGTAAAATCGATTTGCTGTTCTCGTCCAGCCGTAACCGTCAGTGCCGCAACCGAAACATCAATAGTTTCATCCTGCAATCCGCTGATAAGTTCAGACAGGCCCACTTCGCGAAATTCATATTGCAGCCCCATTTCCTCTGCAATCCGCTGCCACAACTCAATACTAATCCCCGTGAAGCTGCCATCATCCTTTTTTATTACAAACGGTTCAGCGACCTTGGTTCCTACAATTAAAGGGCGCTCGGGGATGGCACGATCTTGCGCATGGCCTTGATTCGCTACGAATCCACACAAAATCCCGCAGAGAAGCAGCAACGTCCGTTGGTACATAAAGAGCCTCCAAAGGATGGGTTATCTGTCGTACCGGGGATGATAACGTTTATTCGCTTATCGTGCGAACCAACCGCCCGCAGAAGCGTTGCGCCCTGCGCTTACATATTAAATAAATTTACTTTTGAATCTCTTGATCCAGCGAAGTGAATGAATATTTCCAACAGGTGATTTTGTTTGCCGCATACCCGGCGCAGCCTGGACATCTCTTTCAGTTTGGAGAGTGTCCCATTTATTTACAGCATCCTCTCCAATCCCCCAATTTTATTTACAGCTACTAACTGCTTTAGCCCAAATGCTGTTGAAAAACTCGACTTACAGGTAAAAATTCATATCCAAAAGCGGTTCAATTTTCCGCTAAATAGCTCTTTCCCCATTTGACCGGGCGTCGCCAATAAAAATAATCCTAAAATAGTTTAGAACTAGAGCCGTGAATGCAAATATGAGGTCGACTTTTTCTGCATATGCGGGTTATTCTTTTCTATCACATCGTCACTGTCACCACTCGTCACCCACCGGACCCATTCTGGATTTGGTTGCACCAGTCCGATGTCCACCAAGTGACGGTCCCGCGCTTGACGTCCACTGAACCCGCTTCGTGCTTTGGCAAAGCAAACGGGTCTCCGTATCTCAACCACTGACAAGCCGCCCGTCTCGTTATAAAAAAGCTCCATCCGTTCAACCATTAGCTTTGCGCTAGCAGCGTTTGACCCTGACTAAGCGGACTAAAGCAATAGCCGGCAACGCCCACAATCAAATTGCTTTTGACAAAACTAATAAGGCGGGATTTAAATAGCCTGCCTTAACAGGCCCCTACCCAACAGATGCAAGGAGCATTGTTTTGAAAGCCTCCACACAATACCCTTCATCTCGGCCACACAAAATGAATCTGCCGTCAAAAGCAAACTCCGCGCGACTTTCGTATGACAACTGAACACACCGCCGGCATCGCATTCAGAAAGTATTACTTGGAGCTTTGCCGTTATGTGCAGCAGAAATATTCGCGCGCAGGGGAGGCTGACGACATAGTCCAGGATGCATTCCAGAACATACTCAATGCAGGCAATATCGACGCCCTGACCAACCCTCGGGCCTACCTCTACAAAACAGCCAAAAACATCGCTCTTAACCGTCTGCGACAGAAAGATTGTCAGAACGCGATCTTTGTTGACATAGAGGATCATGAATTGGTCGGCGCGCCGATGGACCGGCAGATCATGGCGGAAATTGATATAAGGCGCATCAAGCGCGTACTGGAGAGGCTGCAGGAAAAAGACCGGACAACATTTCTGATGAATCGTATGGAAGGAAAAAGCTATAAAGACATCAGCGAAGAACTCGGTATCACGGTCAGTTCGGTTGAAAAAAGAATGATGAAAGTTTTGACGGCCATACGCCGCGCCATGGACGACCGGTAAACCTGAGGACCATCCACAATGAGCCATACAAAAATCCCACAGGAAATCGAGCAGCAGGCCGCCTACTGGTACGTTCGGATCAAATCACCGGAATTAACTGCTCAGCAGGAATCGGAATTTTTTGCCTGGCTAGAGTCATCCAGTCTGCATCAGGTCGCGTTTGTTCGCATGGAGCAGGCATGGGCGGTGGGCGGCGCTCTTCAGTTGCGCCCCACCAAAAAAGCATTTGTACGCCCTCGAGAGTTCGGTTTTTTGTTGAGCGCGGCGGCCGCCGTCTTGGTTGCCGTTCTTATGGTTTATCTATCTCCGCTCCACCAGAAAGAAGCCGTCTCAGAGTTCGAAAAATATATCGCCCTCGTGAAGCAAAAAACCGTAACGCTGCCCGATCAATCGTCCATCGTGCTGAGCCCTAATAGCCAAATGAAAGTGCGTTACTCCGAATCCGCTCGTGAACTTCATCTGTACAAAGGCCAGATTTTCCTGGATGTGACACAGGATGCACGGCGCCCCTTTAGAGTGCTCACTAACGAAGGCGTTGTTCGTGTGATCGGGACTCAATTTGCGGTACAGCAGTTGGCAGGGGATTTAAAAATTACCGTTGTCGAGGGTTTGGTGGGACTGCTCAAACCAGAAAGCGCAAATTCAGATCAAGCACCTTTATTGGTGTTGCGTAAAAATCAGCAGATCCTCTATTCGGATGCGTTGAAAGGGGCAGCGGCAACCACTGTAGACGCGGCCGGGGAAACCAGTTGGACCAAAGGCCGCATGATTTTCGACGGCGCACCTCTGGCTGAGGTAACAGCNNGACCAAACGCATAGTCGGCTCTATTTCTATAAAGAATCCAAGGGTGGCCGCTGAGAGCCTTGCAAGCATTGCCGGTGCGGTAGTTGAAGAAACTCCGAACAAAGATGCTCTGGCGCTCAAATCATCCTCGAACAATTTTTCAGAACAATGAATATGAAGTATTTTTTTGCAATCTTTCTGACTTTTCTCATCTCGATTCTAGCCTCCTGCGAAAATGCGGATCGAGACGGCGTGACACTAACACCAAAACCATCACCGATTGGTTTTGAACCGCCGCCGAATTCTGCCAATGAACCTGTATCGATTATTTCCGCCACAGCAAAGTGCTTGGCCGTATACGAACCAGATTTCCATAATTCCAACGATGGATCTAAAGTGCAGACCGTGGACTGCGTTGTTGCATCGATTTATCAAAACTGGCGCTTTACTCAGCAGCGGGAAATTCTCTCGGACAACGGGCAATGCTTGGCGCTAGCCACAGCCGCTGAGGCGGGTGCCCTTGTTGTGCTGAATAATTGTGATGGTTCCACCGATCAGAAGTGGGTTTTGGATGAACAGACTGCCACCATACACCATGAATATAATTTTAATCTCTGCCTGGAAATGCCGAAGCTAACCATGCACTTCAATGGTAGCCCTCTCATTCTCATGTCCTGTCATGGTGAAGAAAATCAGCAGTGGGTCGCCCAGACACTCAAACACAAACATCTGATCAGCGCTTTAAATGCAGAGCTGTCAATCAGTATAGAACCGCGAACGACAGCGGGCGCACCACACTTGGCTGCAACCCGGAATGTTGAGGATTGGCTCAGCGCGGCATGGATTCTAGAGCCTGTGGGGAACTTTTACAGAATTCGAAACGGATGGAAGCAGGATCGTTTCCTGCACGTTGACCGGGGCTCTCTGGAAGCCAGCATTATAAACCCCTACTGGGACAGCGCTGTGTGGACTTTCATTCGCCAGGACGATAGCCAAGGTGAAGCCTATCTCGTGCGCAACGTCGGATTAAATAACATTTATATAGGACTGGATGCCAACTACGAACTTAAAGCAGGCACTTTTACAGAATTGGTTGATGGCAGCACCCTCTGGCGAATTGTTGATGTCAATGAGGGCATTTAACTTTCTCCGCGCCTGCTCAGGATGGTGTTTGATTCTTAGTATTTTTGGGCTCACACAGGATGCGCTGTCCGATGTAACAAAAGCCGGCGAGCGCTACTATTTCGACATTCCAGAATTACCGCTGAACCAATCCATATTGGAATTCGCTTTTCAAGCCGATTGCGAAGTGATCGCCCAAGAGCAGGACATAAAGCATCAGCGAGGGCGCAGGGTGCACGGCTATCACTCGCCCCTACGAGCTCTTCAACAATTATTGGCCGATGCCGGTTTGACTGTTGAACTTCTCACCGCAGCCCAGGTGTATGTAATACGCGCCGCACCTACACAGGCGGTATCAGAAGTCGCTGAGGGGCATGTGGTCGAAGAAGTTCTAGTAACGGGCCAAAGATATCCCGCGCGTTATCAAACGATCGTCAGCAGTGACGACCACTTCGGCGGAGCCATGTTCGATACAACCCGCGCGCACAACATATTGCCGTCCGCAGTGTTAGCGGACTCTGCCAGTGACAACCTCATGGAGGCCCTCAGGTATGTGAGCTCAGCCACGCCAGGTGACGGCTTTGCGGATAGCAACGACGACTATTTCATCCGAGGTTTTTCCCGGCAAAATACTTATGTCAACGGACTTAGGCTCAGTAATAGTACCGCTATGCAGATTGTGCCAGACACCATTAAACGTCTGGATGTATTAAAAGGGCCCTCAATGCTGTTCTACGGACAATCCAGCGCCGGAGGCGTAGTGGATATCGCTCGAAAACAACCGGCACACGAAGATCGACTGCGAGTGGATTTAGTGCTCGGAGAGCCGAGGCGTCACAGACTTTTTGTTGAGGCCAATAAAGCCCAACTTCCCGGAAAGATCGATTTCCTGCTGATGGGCATGGACGACCGGCAACAGGAAAGCGCGGACGGCCAGCAGCGGCATCGCCAACTGGTGAGTGTCCGCGGAAAAGGCAAGATACAGGACCGTCTAATTTATGGTGCAGGTTATGAATATCAGTATCTGAATAAAACAACAGCGCTGGACTTGCCGGTTTTTTCCGATTCCAACCATTTCTTGCCTTATTTCGGTCGTGATTTTATCAATCAGGCAGAAGATGAATTTTCTGCATCGGCAGAACTATTCGATGGCTCACTTACTTTTACCTTGATGCCGGAATGGCAAATACAAGCCAACCTCCTGTGGCAGCGTGAATTTCGCGACGGTGTAAGAACTGGCAGTAATTTTCTTACCAATGCCCATTCCTTAATGGCCCCGGATTTACTGCGACCACGGGCTGGTGTTGCTACCATCATGGGTCAAATGGCTGTACCTATATTGCAGCTCGGCCCCAACTACACTTTTGGCCTCCTGGAGAGCCTGTACGACCAACACGAAACAGAAAACGCCTACACAGCCAGTCTGGCACTCAATGGGCCAGTGCAAGTCGGCGCCATTGAACACCGGCTTATCGCCGGTATAGATTTCTATCACCAGTCCCTGCACCAGCAATTTGCGGTGGAAGAGAGGCAATTCGCTCGGAGACAGGTATTCAGCGAAGCCATCCTCAAAAATCCGCAACAGACACTACTTGAGGCAATGCTTCGAGAAGCACCTGCGACTCGTGCGATTAATTTGCAAGCATGGGAAGTCACGCGCGATGACTGGGGAAGCTACTTTCAACTCCGATCTAATTGGACTGCGGACTGGAGTACAAGCCTGGGGTGGCGTTATTCTCAATTTTATGAAGCGCGCCGGGAAATCGACGGCAGCAATCCAGATCTGGAAGGCAACTACGATGATTGGCTACTGCAGGCTGGGTCCAGCTGGTTGCTGACTGGAGCCCTATCTCTGTACGGCAATTATTCGGAGACTTTAAATCTAAATTATCTGATTGATGATTTCGATCGATTCGTCGAACAACCGGAAAAATCTCATCAGCATGAACTCGGTCTTAAATGGCAGGCACCAGATGGTCAGATGCTCGGCACCATTTCGTTATTTGATATCACAAGTTCAGGAATCAACACCGTGGAGTTCGAGTCTGGTTATCGGACTCTTCAGGAACCACAAAAACGCCAAGTGCGAGGCATCGAAATTGACCTAACGTGGCGAATGAATGATCGGGTTGAGTGGATCGCCAGCGGCGCCCTGCTGCACAACGAACTTGGCAAGCAAAACTCTACAAATGGTTACCCCAGTATGGTGGCTGATAATACGCTAGGAATCTTTGGCCGCATAAGCCTGTCCGACAGCTGGGCGTCCTATACCGGCATTAGCTACGTCAGCGACAGGTCCATCGACAGCACCAGCAATGCAAAGCTCGGAGCTTATACACTTGTAGATTTGACGGTTGAAAAAAATCTGATGACCAATACAGAGGAGTGGCGAATCCGTGCGACGGTAAAAAATCTGTTGGACGAATATCACCCATCGGCCGCTTTACCCGGCATCCGCGTAGTTCCCACTCCAGGTCGACATGTGCTTATCAAATTAAGCTACGAACTCCAGAAATAATTACCTACAATTAAAGCATCTCACGGTGAGTGCACAAAATTCGGTCTACCCAGGCGAACTCAAGCATCAAAGAAGCCCCGTCAAGCAAGAAATGACGGGGCATACTTTAGATAGCCGCCAATCAAACCCAAAATTTCAGCGGCCAGCTGGAACACTAGAACATTTGCGCACTCCATCGAGCATGATGGGTTAACTTTTTGCTGCTCGATGGGTACACGCAAGCTACATACCCTAGAACTTTTAGATCAAGTGCACGTATACCAGCGTGTGCTCCAAAAAGAATCGGAGTAATTTCGTATTTTCGGATTAACTCCATTTTCGGTGTGGAGAAAGTATCCTGGTGCGGCAACGTTTTCCAGTCTTATATAGTCTCCGACTTTCACGATCTTCCAATAAGCGCGGGTCACTGAAGTACCAGAGGGCAGTGCTTGTGACACAACTGGTGCGTCTATCTGTGTCCCTTGGGCTTGGATATATTGATTCGGTTGAGAGTTGGAAATTCTGTAAACGGTTTGGCCGCTGTGAAGAACAGGTTCAAACCTCCATTTGGCAGAAGCCCAGCCATGATCATCCAGTGTGCTCTGGCGCAACTGGGAGACCCCATTAACAGGTTGAATATTTAAGAACCTATTTTCTGTGGGTGACATATTTTGAAGACGATAGAGGTCGGTACCGGAGCCACCAGTGGGATCACAGCTGCCATACTTGTGACCTCCGATCTTTATCGAACGGAGGTCATCAAAGCGGCGACTTCCAGCATAATCGCTGTTCCAAATCCATGCCTCACCAGACTTGTGCAGCGGATTTGGGTCGGGATTTGCGCCGACTCCCGAGCGTGTTCCATCCATTGCTCCACCTTGGCCGCCGGGTATAGCCACAAATGTGCCATCGGGAAGGCGGTTGAATGCGGGGCCGTGGTCCATTAGAAAACGCAGCAATCCAGACGCACTTGCACTAAAGCCAAGCCCTCGGTCCAAAGGTATCAGGCGTCGAATACCCGTTTCTCTATCAACAATCATATAACCAGGCTCCCTCAATGGACGCTGAGCAGGATTTTCACGGGCGATAACGATTTCTGTTGAACCCATTTCTTGGAGTATTTGCTCAAATGGCTTTCCAGCAGCCACCTGAGCTACGTATCGTAGTAAGCCATGGCCGTTGTTTGAATACAACTCACCGTCGCCTGGTTTAATAGCGCAATTCTTGCCGCTGCTCCACTCGCATGCGTCGTGACTTGCATAAAAACGTGCCAGATGCTCGCTTGTGACCTGGTTGGGATGTACGCCGAACCGATAGGCAAGCTCGTCGTGGAAGCCTTGAGTGCCTATTTCCTGATTGGTGATTCCACTCCTGTGTGTCCGCAAATGCTCAACGGTAATGTCCATCACATTTTGCCCGAATGTTTTTCCTGGCATTGGTGTTATGTTCAGCACTTCGCCAAAGACTTTGGTATCAGGATGTAAAGTTCCTTGTCTATATAAATAGACCGTGACTGCATCTGTCACTCTTTTATCAACACTCGCTAACCGCATCATTGGATTCGCATCTAGAGGAGTGGTTAGCGACCTATTAGCCCAGCCTAGAACGCGCTGATTGTTCAACACGTTCTGTTTATAGTCCGCGTAAGTTCCACCCATTGCACCTTGCTCCTTGGTATATTGGGTGAAAATATCCATCAGCTGGTGTAACGATACATCTTGCGTGTTTACTACATTTTTTGTAACTGGCAGGTTGGCTAGCGCTTGATTCTGAGCCAGCCCAAAGTCAGACACCGCATCGGTGCAATTATTGATTTGGTTGTTTGTTCCTTCATAAATACATTCTACGCGTATTGCGATGACGTTATTCCCGGGAACTAAAGCCGCGCGTGCCGTATCGTTCATCCCTAAATAGTGATAACGATCTGCAAGACCACTAAGGTAAGTATTTGTTGCAAGCTTGCCATTAACGTAAATGCTTACGCTATTATTCCAGCGGCCCCAGAACATTAGGTTATTAATCTGCGTTTGCGTCAAGCTTACTACTCGACGCAGCCAGAAAGGCGACTGGTTAATACCACCTTCGCCATTACCAAGTCGACTACTCTTGTTGTGCTGCCAATTTCCGGTATTAAAGGTATAGCTCTGTTGTGTCGCCCAGGGGTGACTAATCTGCTCCATTGGGCATACAGGGCTGTCAGCCCCTCGGACCTTTTGGAAAGGGTTGCCACCGGAGATACAGGTTCTTAATTTTAAGTTGGATTCTGGGTTTGTGGTGGAAACTGACCAACTTGCACTTGAAGGGCTCACTATCCAACTAGTTGGTGCCACTAAATCACCATCTCTTTGCGCGCGAGGACAATTGGCATTAATATCCGAAGGCACCGTGCTGGTGGTGCTCAAATTTGATACGACTGCTGTTGCTTTGGTGGTGCTGTGGTGCCCGTTTAGAGCCACCCCCATCAGTGCAGAACCTGAAAGATTAACGGTTTCCTTTGTACGCAAATTCCAGCACTGCCCGTCGTCGGAGCTATAGATGGTGACAGTCGTCCCTTGGCGCACGGCGCTCAACCACTTAGCAGGCCTTAAATAACGGGCACGGTACTTAGATGTTCGGGTATAAGCATCATCTCTCGCTGGGGTTTCTTCCCATGTCTGGGCGGTTGACCCGCCTGCGCTGGCTCTGACTGATCCTCCCGAGCCAAACTCAGGGCGCATAAAGAAAAAAGAGTTAGCGGCATTGGAGTTCGAATTCTGCCTCACCATAATTCCAATTTTTGTATTATCTACCGTCTTGCTGACAGAATTGATACGGGCAGTTATCCGACCGTTACCCGGTAATGATTTATAAAGAAAAAGAAAGTGATCTGCTTGGTGGGCGATGTCACTTCCACCTGCAGTCATCGTATAAGTCGCATTGGAGGAATTGTAGGTTGTAGTGCCTCCGACGTTGTTTCCTATATTTTCGGCAGTAAAGCCATTAACTTGTGTCTGCGCCCAACTCGGCACAGGGCCCAGCATTAACATCGCTAGAAGCGATTTCACTATTGCCTTATTTCTCATATTTTCGCGCCTTAAGATTAAAAAACTCCCATGGGTGACAAATCCCCATTCCCGATGCCCGATACATATCGCACTCACATTCTGATCGGATCGCCCATAGGACACAGATCGGCAGCTTTACCTCAGAAATTCTTTTGTGACAGGAATCACACTTAGCCACTAGCCAGGCCTAAAAAGGTCAAGGTCGGCGCAACTGCAAATTTTTCAAGTTAGACGAAATAATGACCGATTGAGCCGGCAAGGGGGTGGTAACATCTAGAAGGTGACTGGCCACTGAGCGCACCTGTGCCGACTGGGGCCCCTTTTTATTTCAAAGGAAATGATCCCCCCACTCTGCTTGCCACCCCCACTACAAAGCGGGTTTTGTGCCCCAGATCTGCTCATCTCCCATGCATCACAACTCGCCGCTGCCATTCCTCGTCCGTGGGGGGTTACGGAGGTTAGTGTCTCTATGCGGAGAAGAAGCACGACGCTTCATAAGGAACCAAAGCATTAGCCTAATATACGGGCGCCAATCATGCGAAAATTCAGCCCATGTGAATGTGAGACCAGAACCCCGGCCCCGCACATCTGACTCTAATTGACTGACTGTGCGCACTGTCGTGCCTGTAAATCAATGGAATTCGGCTCAGCGGATATAGATGCTTTTACGTATTCGGCGGATTGGTGAGATTGGTAGGGTGGGTTATTTTGCGTCAGTTGGCGCGGTTTTGCTGAGTGGCGTGTGCCATTTGCCACTCAAGATCATCGCTATTGTTCTTGGAGAGGCGCTATGGAATTCGGTGCGGCGGTGTATGCCGCCAAGTAGCCACGCATGGTTGTATAACACGTGCCATCCGCATTAGTTGTTGATTGTTTGACACTGCAAAACCGCCGCCGCCATTTGACCCCGCATACTGCCATCAAAACTTGAATTTAATACCGAGCGCAAGTTGGTTCATATCGGTATCACCCAATTCTTTAATGTCGACTTTTTTGACCAATGAATAAGACAAGTCAAACCATCTATAGCGATAGCCAATTCCGATCCTCGGCGAAATTCCGCTGTCACTAACGCTGAATCCGTCGGAGCCACTGCCTGCACCAATTCTGACATCTTTGGCTTCAGCTTTATAAAAAAATGCGCCAAGCGCTGCGTAAATTCCAGAATTATCTGAGATTTCTAATACCCGTTTATATGAAAGCGTCAATCCACTCACACCAAACTTGCCGACAACCGTTATCTGAGGATAGGAAGTCTGCTCGCCGGGAAAGCCATAAAAATATGCTTTGGACTCGACTTCGCCCGCATCCATATAGCCCAATTCATAAATATTTCCGGAGGATTCCAATCCATATACAAGATGATAGCCGTTTGAACTGTCATCACAGGACCGGCTATAAAGCGGATTAATAATCGTGTTTTCGATGTAATCACAAGACGCATCAGATTTGGATTGCACCAAGTCTACGCCAGCAAACTGCTTGGTTTCTGCTACGGCTGTGGCGGCTACGAATAATGAAGCGAAAATTGCTACACGGATCATGCTTGTTCCTTATTTAGATGAGAGATTGCGCGTCTTCGAGACAGAAAAGATTTGTCGCTATAGTAATGACCCACACCGACATAACGTTAGCAGACCAGTAAGACGCACCAGTAAGACTCTTAAGTCGATGGTCACCTCCATTTCATGGAAGCTCCAGACAGAAAGACCATGCGTAAATACTCTAGAACGCTTTCTCCTCCCCGTCGAGCATACTGCTTTGATGGCTGCGGGTTGGTCCCGCTGGTGCAGCTCTGGCCGCCAGGTGGTTATAGGGGATTGAAAAGAGACGTATAAAACAGAGTCCCGGCATTACCGCCACCTTCATACGGAATTGGAATCGCTAATCCCAGACAAGGTCGGCAGCGTTTTCGCCGATCACAGCCAGCTCGTGATTCTCGATTAGGATTTTTACTCCGCCGGCTATTCCCTGATGAAGGGCGTCCGGTCGAGTGGCGGCATTGGAGGCCAGGCCGACGCTGCGGTTGCGCCCGGATTTTTTTGCGGCGTAAAGAGCGTGGTCGGCAATACTGATGACTTCCTCCCACGACAGAGCCGTAGGGTGCTCCCGCAAAAATGGCAGACAGGCGAAGCCGATGGAGCAGGTACGGGTGAGTTGGCCGCCGTCGGGCAAAATAAAATTATGTTGATCCATGGTTCTGCGAATACGTTCCGCCATAGCAGGCGCCTCATCGCGGTCGGCGAAGCGGCTCACGATAAGAAACTCCTCCCCTCCCCAGCGCACCACACAATCGGATTGCCGGCAAATTTTTGTGAGCAGCTCCGCCAGTTGCACCAGCAGATTATCCCCGGCCGCATGACCGTGGATATCGTTAACCGATTTAAAATGATCCACGTCCAGCAAAAAGAACGTGAGATCCAGCAAGTTACTTTTCGGGCTGCGATGCGGGAATTTTTTATCGTATTCCCGTTGCACTTTGGCGACGTCTGCCGGCATTAGTTTTTGCAGATAACGGCGATTGCTTAAACCGGTCAGCGGGTCGGACAAGCTGATGGCCTCCATCTGAGCGTACGCGTCCTCAAGCTCCGCATTTTTATGCTGCAGTTCGGCGGTGCGTTCGGCCACTTTTATTTCCAGGCTGCGACTGGTTTTGCGTTCATCGAGCACTTTTTTATGCTGGCTGTAAACGAAATAAAATAATAGGCTGAACGCCGACCCTATATAAATACAATAGGCCCACCATGTTTTCCAAGGCGGCGGCAGTACAATCAAGCGCACACTGCGGCCCTGGAAATTCCATACGCCGTCGTTATTGCTGCCGCGCACACGAAATTCGTAGGTGCCGGCGGGCAGGTTGGTGTAGAGCGCACTGCGCAGTGGGCCCACCTCACGCCATCTGTCATCAAACCCTTCCAACTTGTACGCGTATTGATTTTTCCCCGAATCGCGAAAATTCAACGCCGCAAAGCCAAACGAGATCATGATTTTAGTGTGGTCCAGCGTGATCTCTTCCGTCCGATTGATCACCTTGGTGAGAATGTTGTCCGGCCCGCCGACGGAAACTGGACGGGTAAAAATCCGAAAATCCGTCAGCACCACCGGCGGAGATTTTTCGTTCACCAGCAGCGCGCTGGCATCAAACATATAGAGACCGGTGCGCGTGCCAAACACCATTTCGCCCTTGCGCGTCGCCACCGCGGCGCCGGTCGCGACGCCGCCGATCAATTCGCCATTAAAACGCGTGTAATTGCGCACCAGGCTGTTGTCCGGATTGAACATGATGATGCCGTTGTTGGTGCCGAGCCAAAGGTTGCCCGAAGCGTCTTCGATGATGGCGCGTATGCCTTGATCGATAAAACCGTTTTTAGTGTTGTAAACCGTGAAATCGTCGCTCGCGGGATGGTAGAGGTGCAACCCGCCGTCCGTGCCAAACCACAGGCGCCCGCGGCGATCTTCATAGATGGCGAGCACCGATGCGTTGGCCAGGCTGCGCGGGTCGTCGGGTTTGGGAAAATAATGTTTGAAGGTGCCGCGCTCGCGGTCCATCAAATTGAGGCCATTGGCGGTGCCGACCCAAAAGCGCCCCTGGGAATCTTCGAAGCTCGTCCACACCACCGCGCTGGACACGGTGGTCGGATCGTTTTTATCGTGCGGATAATAGGTGTAAATGCCGGTCCGTTTATCAAACTTCGTCAGGCCGCTGTGGTGGGTCGAAATCCACAAGTTTTTTTGCCGGTCCTCGTAGACGTGCCACACCATTTGGTCGTTGAGCTTCTTGCCGGTTTTAATACCCTGGCTGGTCAAGGCCAGATCGCCGGGTATCTCCTCGATCCGGTCGGTGTGCCGGTTGTAAATCAAAACACCGTGGGCCCAGGAACCAAAGCGCAGTTCCCCATCGGAATCGAACACACCGTTCATAAACGAGGTGGAATCCGAGCGGGAATCGCCGCCGCTGGTATGCCGGTAGTGGGTCAAGGAGTCGTCCCGCGGGTTGTAACGGGTCATGCCATTGGCCCCGATCCAGAGGTTACCCTCCGCGTCCTCCTCGACCGCCTCCACGTTGGCGCCGAGCAAACCGCGGCTTAAATCGGTTTGCGCCCGCAGCACCCGAATCGCCGAGGTGGAGCGGTCGTAGACGTTGACCCCGGAGGGGTAGGTGCCAATCCAGAGATCGCCAATGTCGTCCTCGTAAACTCGGCGCACCGTGTTGCTGCTGAGAGTGCTGGGGCGGCCATCCTCGTGGGGAAAGCGCAGAAAACGGTCATGGGCCTCGTCATAAAGATTGAGGCCGCCGCCGTCGCTGCCGGCCCAGATCCAGCCCTGGTGATCGACAAAAACCTGCTCAATGATGTCATTGCCGAGACTGTAGGGATCCGCCGGATCGTGTCGATATACCCGCGTAGAACCTGTGGCCGGATCCAACCGATAGAGGCCGTTCGCGACGCCGACCCAGAGGTAGCCGCGGTGGTCGGCGGCCAAGGTCCGAACGGCGTTATCCTCCAGGGATTTTGGATTGGCCCGGTCGAGCACGTAAACGGTCACGGTTCGCTCGGATCCTTCGAGTCGCACCACGCCTTCTTGCATGCCGAGCCAAATCGCGCCCTGGGCATCAACCAAAATATCGCGGACCACGTTGCTCGGCAGGCTCAGGGGATCGCCGGGACGGTGATTGAGAAGCTCCAAGGCGCGCGTAACGGGGTCGTACACGGACAGACCGAGATCGGACGCCACGAGCAAGCGGCCGTCCGGGCTCTCCGCCAGGGCGTTGATCGTCTCGCGAAACACCGGCACACCCTGCGCATTGGTGACGGGCAACATGAGTTCCCGGTCCCGGTCGTAACGATAAAGGCCGGAGCGCGTCGCCGCCCAGAGCGTATGACGGCTGTCCTCGATCAATTCGAGTACGTGGGTGATGGGCACCGTCTCGCCCGGATTCTCAGGGTCCGGCGCGTAACCGACACCGAGAAAATCGTAACCGTCGTAACGCAGCAGCGCGTTGCGCCCGCCCAGCCACATAAATCCCTCATGGTCCTGAACTATGCCTTCGACCTCGCCCAGCGCAATATCCTCGTTTTGCATGATATTGCGGAAATGGATCGTCTTCGGGTATTCAGCGGTCGGGCCGGCGACGCTGCCGAGTGCGAAGCAGCAAAGGGCGAGCGACACCAGGGCGCGCAGGGGCACCCGGGACTTCCGCAAAGTGGCAGCGCCCCGGCCGCAACCGACCGCAAGCGCAGCGAAAAACTTTTTTAGCATAGGCGATTTTGTATGACGCTATCACTAGCCACTGGGCTATTCCGGTGGGTACGCGTCCGGTGGGTCCGCGTGTTCCCTCGACGATCAGCACTAAGCGGCGGCCATCGGTGGTTTATTAGTTATAGCAGTCGCCGGGGATTTGGCATTGGATAATCCCCGCCCATGGCGGCGGAATGACACTGGAGGAGCTCGTCCCCCCAGCAGGCTAATAACGCTGCAGGATGGGCAGATGAGGCAGGAAACGGAAGAGGAAAAGGGCAGAGTCTGGAGAACAGCAGCGCTGCGCGCGGCGGCGCCGGACAAATGCAGGCGGCGGCCAGGCGGCCGCCGCTGCGATATCAGTCTTCTTTGGCCCGCGACTCCAAAATCTGCACGGCGGGCAGCGCTTTGCCTTCCACATACTCCAGGAAGGCGCCGCCGCCGGTCGAGATATAGGAGATCTTGTCGGCGAGGTTATATTTATCGATCGCCGCCAGGGTGTCGCCGCCACCGGCGATCGAAAAGGCAGAACTCTCGGCGATGGCGCGGGCGACTGTTTCGGTACCCTTCGCAAAGGCATCGAACTCAAACACACCGCAGGGGCCGTTCCACAAAATGGTCTTGGCATTTTTCAGAATGTCGGCGACCTTGGCCGCGGTCACCGGGCCGTAATCGACGATTTCCTCATCGGCGGCCACCTCGTTGAGCTTGCGCACCGCGGTGGGGGAATTGTGCTGCCACTCCTTGAAGCCGATTTTGGTCACGGTCACGTCCTCGGCAAAGACCACCTGGGTGGTGCTGCGCAGGCGCTGGGCTTCGGGGATCAGGTCTTTCTCGTGGAGGGACTTGCCCACCTCGTGGCCAGCGGAGGCGACGAAGGTATTCGAAATACCGCCGCCCACCACCAATATGTCGGCGATTTTGGACAGGGCGTCGAGCACCAGCAATTTACTGGAGACCTTCGAACCACCGACCAGGGCGACCATGGGCCGCGCCGGTTTGGCGAGCGCTTTTTCCAGGGCATCCAGTTCACTCGCCAGCAGCGGACCGGCGCAGGCAACCGGGGCGAAACGCGCAACCCCATGGGTGGAGGCCTGGGCGCGGTGGGCGGTGCCGAACGCGTCCATGACGAAGATGTCGCACAGGTTGGCGTAGGCTTTGGCGAGGCCTTCGTCATCGGAGGTCTCACCGAGGTTGAAGCGGACATTTTCCAGCAGCACCAGATCCCCGTCCTGCAGGGTGAGGCCGCTTTTCCAGTCGCGCTCGACGGGCACGGTTTTGCCCAGCAGTTCGCTCAGATAGGCCGCAACGGGTTTGAGCGAGTACTGCTCTTCGTATTCGCCCTCGGTGGGGCGGCCCAGGTGCGACATGACGATGACTTTAGCCCCGGCGGCAAGCGCCGCTTCGATTGTGGGCAGGGCGGCGCGGATGCGCACGTCGGAGGTGATCTTGCCGTCCATAATCGGAACATTCAGGTCTTCGCGGATCAGGACGCGTTTACCTTTCAAGTCCAAATCGGACATCAGCTTGACGGTCATGGGAAAAACTCCAGGCAGAAATGGTTGAAGCCGCCCCGAGTGGTGGGGCGGGCGGCAGGTGATTGTGCGCAACGACGCCGTTTAGTCGAGCAGCTCTTTGGCGGTGCTGACGATATTGTCCACAGTGAAACCGAAATAGTCCATCAGCACTTCCCCGGGCGCCGATTCGCCGAAGCCGGTCATGGCCACCATGCGTCCGTCCAGGCCGACGTATTTGAACCAATAGTCCGCGTGCGCCGCTTCCACCGCGACGCGAGCGCTGACGGCCAGCGGCAGTACCGCCTCGCGGTAGGCGGCGTCCTGAGCGTCGAACACCGAGGTGCACGGCATGGACACCACCCGTACTTGGAAACCTTCCCCGGCGAGTTTTTCCGCAGCCTTCACCGTCACGCCCACCTCGGAACCGGTGGCGATCAAAATCAAGTCGGGGGTGCCTTGGCCGTCGCGCAGCACGTAACCGCCGCGCGCGATATTGGCCAGTTGCTCGTCGTTGCGGCTCATGGGTTCCACGTTCTGCCGGGTAAACACCAGGGCGCTCGGGCCGTCGTGCCGCTCTATGGCCGCCTTCCAGGCGACGGCGGTTTCCGCCGCGTCGCACGGCCGCCAGGTGGCGAGGTTGGGAGTCATCCGCAGGGTGGCCAATTGCTCCACCGGTTGGTGGGTGGGACCGTCTTCGCCCTGGCCGATGGAG
>DJFQ01000019.1 GCA_002432095.1 Marinagarivorans sp. UBA5868
GTATTAGGCGCGGGCCGCCAAGCCGCTGCACCATCGTCGGCGGTAGTGGGTGCCGGCAGCATCGTCCGTGAAAGTCCCAAGTTACCTGCGACGGAAAGTGTCGCTACTCCCGCCGAGCAAACCTGGTGGCTACTGAACCAGGATCACGCGCTGGCGGAGCTGCTCGACGTGCTCGGCATCAATTACGACGGGGCGATCTATCCCTGTTGGGTGGTAAGTCAGCAGGGCTTCAAATGTGAAACGCAGAAGCTGAACACCTGGGATCAGTTCAGAAGTTTTAACCGCCCGGCGGTACTTACCATCACCACACCTGGTCGTCATACCGCCTATGTCACGCTGGTGGGCATCAAAGATAGCGACGCCTGGGTGCGCATGAAAGATGGATTGGTTCGAGTATCCCTGGCGGAACTCGGCCGTCTCTGGACCGGCGAAATGGTGTTCGTCTGGCGACGTCCGGATAGTTTTAAAGAAGCGATTGGCATAGGTGCGAAAGGCCCACTGGTGACATGGGTTGCCGAGCAGTTTGCGACTCTCGATCAGCAAAGTGCGCCGCTCACGCGTGAGCACTTCAATGCCCAGTTGCAGCAGCGGGTGAAGTTGTTTCAGCGCGCTCATGATCTCAATGACGACGGTTACGTGGGCATGCAAACGCTGTTGAAGTTGAATGAAGCGCTGGGGGTGGAGAAATCCCTTAAGGACCTGGAGCCAACACTGGTGACTGCCGGTGGCTAATCGCGGAAGAACATTGATGGCTATGGTGGAGAGTGGTTGTTTATGTCGCTGATTCTCGACGCGCTCAACAAGGCGGACCGCGAGCGCGAATACCGCGATGCGGTGCCGGATCTCAATACTGTGCATGGGGTGGTTCGCCCATCTCCACCGCGTCATCCGGTGTGGATGATTGGCGGCCTGGTGGCCGCGGTGCTCATGGTGGTGGTGTTGCTGGTGCTATTGTGGCTGCGCCAAACGGACGACCCCGCGCCAGTGGAACGGGCGACGCCTCAGGAACCGGCCGCAGTACCTGTTCAGGTGGCAATGCCGAAGCCCGAATCTTCGGTTCCGGAATCTTCAGTTAATGCCGCAAGCGCTACCGAGCAGTCGGTCGCCGCCGTAACCACACTTCCCGATGAAGAAGTGCGGGCACTTTATCAGCCGCAGCAGGACCTTCAGGTGGTACAGGTGGTCGAGCCGCAGATACAACCGGCCTTGACGGAACCGACAATCATCACACCGACAGTACCGCGGCCGTCCACAGTAGACGCAGACTTGGCCCGCGCCCTATGGGAGGAGAGCCGTCAGGAAATGCAACAGGCGGTGCCCGAAGCATTATTGCGGCAGAACGCCGTCCCTGCCGAAACCAAACCGGCGGAGCAAGAACCTAAGCCATTGCCAGCGGATTTACCCGTTGAGGAAACATTGGCTGGCCACTCAGGCATTCCGTTTCTTCATGAGCTGCCGGTCTCGGTGCAGAACACGATTCCTACGCTGATGTACGCCAAACACGAGTACGAACAAGGTTTTGTCATCATCAATAAAGAAGAACTACAGGTGGGCAGTGCGGCGCAGGGCGGCGTTTTGCTGGAACGCATTCTCGCCGATGGTGTGTTGTTGTCCCTCAATGACACCGAATTCAAATTGTCGTCCCTGAGCAGTTGGGTGAATTACTAACTTGCGGTGATGACTAAAGTTGCTGCGACGGTAGATAAGGTTGCACCACCTGCATCAAACGCTCCACCGCCCCCCGGTTTTGCTCAGCAAATGCGCGGGCCTTTTCTCCCACCGTCGCGCGTATTTGCGGGTGCTCCAACCACGTCATTAGTTGCGTCGCCAGAGTTACCTCGTCTACCACTGTAACCATGCCGCCCCCCAGCTCTAGACGTTTGCTGATGTCGGCGAAATTGAACGTGTGCGGACCGCAAATGATCGGCAGGCCCCAACAAGCCGGCTCGATCATGTTGTGACCCCCGCGCTCAATAAGACTGCCGCCGACGAAGGCGATATCCGCACAGCCGTAAAGCAGCATCATTTCGCCCATGGTGTCACCGACGATTACCTGAGTTCCCTCAGGACACAAGCCGGTGCTGCGGCGGCAGGTGCTGAAGTGCGCACGGCTAAGCTCATAAACCTCATCAAACCGCTCGGGATGTCGTGGAACCAGAATCAACAACGCATTGGGCCAATGGCGAAGGACTTGGCTGAAAGCGTCCAGCAAGATAGCGTCCTCGCCATCGTGAGTACTGGCCGCGATTAGCACTGGTCTTTGGGCGCCATAACTCTGGCGCAGATCACGAGCGGCACTACGCAGAGCGTCCGAGAGGGTAATATCGAATTTAACGCTACCGGTGACGATCAGTTTGTGAGGAGCGAGGCCCAGGTTCAGAAAGCGCTGGCCATCGTCGCTGTTCTGCACCGCCACGTGGTCAAGGCAACGAAGCAGTTCACGGGATGCTCCGGCGAAACGGCCGTAGCGCCTGGCGGAGCGTGCCGACATGCGCGCGTTGGCCAGCACCGTTGGAAGCTTCTGGCGGGCGCATTCGTGAAGCATATTCGGCCAGAGTTCGGTTTCCATAATGATGGCGAGCACGGGCCGGGTGCGGCGTAGAAAAGCGGCAACAGTCCAAGGCAAATCGTACGGCGCGTAGACGTGCAGCACCTGCGAGCCGAATGTGTTGGCGACGCGGGTGGAGCCGGTGGGTGTCATGGTGGTGACCATAACTGCAACTTGTCCGGTGTCCAGCAGGCGGCGGATGACGGGAGTGGCGGCAACCACTTCACCTACCGAGACGGCATGAACCCACACCACAGGGCGGGATTCCTGAGGTGCTGGGTAGATACCGAATCGCTCTGGCCAGCGAATCCGATAACCCGGCACCTTTTTGTCTTTCATCCACAGCCGATAAAACACCACCGGCAGGGCGATGATGAAAATCAGAGTGTAGAAAAAGCGCAGCATAAGATGCGGTTCAGCCCGGCGTCTCGTTGAACTGGGCGGCATAAAGGCTGGCGTAGTAACCGTTGCGTTCCAGCAGATCCGCGTGGCGGCCCACTTCCACAATGCGACCTTGGTCCATGGCGACAATCACGTCAGCACTTTCGATGGTGGATAACCGGTGAGCGATCACCAGTGTGGTGCGCCCCTGTTGCAAGGTCTCCAGGGCGCCCTGGATGGCTTTCTCCGATTCGTTGTCGAGGGCTGATGTCGCTTCGTCGAGCACCAGAATAGGCGCGTCTTTGTAGAGCGCCCGCGCCACCGCCAGGCGTTGGCGCTGACCGCCGGATAGCCGCGCACCTTGTTCGCCAACGAGCGTCTCGAAACCTTCCGGCAATGCTTCGATAAATTCCAATGCGTTAGCGTGTTGAGCGGCTTCGCGCACACGCTCCATGTCCGGGTCATCGTCGCCGTAGGCGATATTGCGTGCGACGGTATCGTTGAATAGGATGGTCTGTTGATTCACCAAAGCGATTTGTTTGCGCAAACTGCTCAGTGTCACCGAGCGAGTATCCTGTCCGTCGATCAGAATGGCCCCTTCCGCAGGATCGTAGAGGCGCAACAAGAGGTTCGTTACGGTGGTCTTGCCGCTGCCGGAGCGGCCAACAAGCGCGACGGTCTTGCCGGGTTCAATTGTGAGATTGATGCCGCGCAATGCCTGAGTGTCGGTGCCGTAGCGGAAGCTGACATCGCGCAGCTCAATGCGGCCCTGGGTCACTCGCAGCGGTTCCGTGCCGGTGTCCGGTTCCGGGGCCAGATCGATTACCGCGAAAATTGTCTCCGCGGCGGCTAACCCTTTCTGAATGATCTCGTTGACGGAACTTAACTGGCGCAGAGGTTTGGTGATCATCGCGGAGGCGGTCAGATAAGCGATAGCCGAGCCGACATTGTCGTCCCACAGCAGCAGCACCAGAAACAGGATCACCGCCAGGGCGATGGCAATCACGATATGAAACACCGGGCCCTGAAGGGCCGCCACCCGCTCGTACTTGGTGGCAAGCCGCGTGTTTTCATCGGTGGTCTGATCGAACCGCCGGATTTCGTATTTCTGGCCGACGAAGCTCCGCACCAAGCGGAAACCCTGCAAGGACTCATTGGCGATGTGGGTAATACTGCCCATGGTCACCTGCATGCGCCGGCTAATCCGTCGGAAATAACGGCTGGCAATACTCACCAACAGCGCGAGTATCGGTGCAGTCACTAAAAAACATAGGGTGAGTTGCCAGTTGTGATAGAGCATCAAACCCAGCAGGGCGATGACGGTCAGGCCGTCGCGCAGAGCAATTTTCACCGCGTTGGTCACTGCTCCTGTGACCTGAGTGATGTTGTACACCAACAGTGAAACCAGCTCACCACTGTTGTGCTGGTCGTAATAGGTGGTCGGCAAGTAAACGAGTTTGGCGAACAACTCCTTGCGCAAATCGGCCACCACATTCACTCCCACTCGGGCGATAAAGAAGTTGCCGAGATAGCCGCCGATACCGTGCAGAATCCGCAGCACCACCACGGCGATCGGCACCAGGTATATATATTGGGAATCGCGCTTCTCCAGACCGGAGATGAAATATTCCATCATCTGCGCCATCGCAGCTTCCATGGCAGAGAAAAGCACAAAACCTACCAGGCTGATGGCGACAAACCAGCGGTAGCGGAAGGCGTAGGTCAGCAGGCGTTTATAGAGTTGCGCACTGTTGTATTCAGACATTGTTGTATTCAGACATGGCGGGAAGGATGTGACATGGAGGGTTGCGCTCCTCGATCTGGAACAGATAAAACAACGGGGATGGTGATCATCCCCGTGTCCTGGCGTTAGCGTCGCGGCTCATTATTTCACTGGAGTCAGCCATTCCAGATGCTGATCGAGTTTGCCTTTCACTGCATCGAAATACATGGCTTGCAGTCGCGTGGTGATAGGGCCGCGCTGCCCGGCACCGATAACACGGCCATCCAACATACGGATAGGCAGAACTTCTGCAGCTGTACCGGTAAAGAAGGCTTCATCGGCGATGTAGACCTCGTCGCGGGTGATGCGTTTCTCGTGAACCTGATAGCCGCAATCCGCCGCCAGTTGGAAAATAGTCTTGCGGGTGATGCCGTCTAAACAAGAGGTCAACTCGGGGGTGTAGAGCACGCCGTCGCGCACGACGAAGATATTTTCGCCGCTGCCTTCGGCCACGTAGCCTTCGTTATCCAGCAACAG
>DJFQ01000243.1 GCA_002432095.1 Marinagarivorans sp. UBA5868
CTGGCAGGAGCGCTACTCGCTGGCGCACTGCTCTGGGTTTTATTACCGGATGATGAGCTACCGCCGCATGCAGTCAGTGCCATCACCATGGAACAGGCTATCGCGCCCGCCAAATACTTATTCATATCAACCCTCCCAAGATTAGGTCTCAAAGTTTAAATATGACGCATTAAGCGCCAATGGCGGTAAGTGTAGCTCAAACGAGAACTACGTCTCATATTTTTATAACCAGAAGATCAGAAGCTTTACGTAAAAAAGAAATATGACTTAAAGCGCCAAACCCACAAAATGACGAAAAATCAGGCAGTCTGCTTGTGGAACTACCAGACACTATATGTAGATATATTTATTCATGCTTTCTATGAGAAAAAAATCTAACTCTCTCTATTAACTGTCATTAACGGAATGAATCCCCCAAGATGCTGGTTTTCCGCGGCTGGCGCGTCAATCAGGACGTTTCCCCCAGTTTTTCCCTGTGCCACCAACACCTTATCCACAGGTTTTCAAGCTTGCATTAAACCCATGACCGCATTATCTTGTAGCCCAATTACGATTTACCCCTAGATATAGGTGTTAAGGCTTTCTTGCCCCTAGATGCCTAAGGGAAAATCGTCAAGTATTTTTTTGATGTCGCTTATTGCTATTTAAACGCCATTCGCCGGTTTTTCATGTGCAACGATTATGAATTGAACTAGCCTTTGATGACGAAAGGGTCGATGGTTAGTGGTGAGGAACTTAAGCACGCTAATTTGTCTGACCACAAGATATAGTGGTTATCAAAGATGCAAAATGTGTGTGTCCTGCACTGATTTTAATAACGGCGACGCGAACACAGCTGCGGCAGCGGAATCAAAGCTTTTACCTATTTACTCATTTATTTTTATCAACCGGGAAGACTTCACGCGGGAGACGTCTATGCAAACTGACATTGAACAAACCACCGGCACAACCCATATCCAGCACGACATCCATGGCGGCTCAGCTACCCTGACAGCCACAGCCCCCGGGCAATTACGTGTTATCAAACGCAATGGAACGGTGGTTCCTTTCGATGCCAGTAAAATCGCCATCGCCATGACCAAGGCGTTTCTTGCCGTGGAAGGTGGCAAAGCGGCTGCGTCTACGCGCGTGCGTGAAATGGTTGATGGATTGACCCAGCAAATTACTGCCACTTTCAAGCGCCGTATGCCCTCTGGTGGCACCATCCATATTGAAGAAATCCAGGACCAGGTAGAACTGACCCTGATGCGCTCCGGCGAGCAAAAAATCGCNNGCCTCACTTGAGCCGGACCCGGATTACCCCAGCCTGAACGTCGTGCTGGATAACGGCACCCGCGCACCGCTGAACATTGCCCGCATGCGCACCATCGTGCACGAAGCCTGTGCCGGTTTGGCCGGTGTGGAAGAGAAAGCGATCCTCGATGAAGCCATGCGCAACCTGTACGACGGCGTGGCTGAAAAAGACGTAAACACTTCATTGGTGATTACCGCCCGCACCCTGGTAGAGAAAGAGCCGAATTACTCGTTCGTTACCGCCCGCCTGCTGATGGACAAACTGCGCGCCGAAGCCCTGAGCTTCTTCGGCATTGCTGAATCAGCGACCCAAGCGGATATGGAAACCCTTTACGCCCAAACCCTGCCCGTTTATTTGAAGAAAAGCGTGGAACTGGAACTGGTATCGCCAGAACTGCTGACTTTCAATCTGGACAAACTGGGCAAAGCCCTGATCGCCGAACGCGACCTGCAATTCACTTACCTCGGCCTGCAAACCCTGTACGACCGCTACTTCATCCACAGCAACAACACCCGCATTGAATTGCCACAAATTTTCTTCATGCGTGTGGCGATGGGTCTGGCGATCCAGGAAGAGCAAAAAGAAGAGCGCGCAATTGAGTTCTATCGCCTGCTCTCTTCGTTCGATTACATGAGCTCTACCCCAACCCTGTTCAACTCCGGTACCTTGCGCCCGCAGTTGTCCTCTTGCTACCTGACCACCGTACCGGACGACCTGCACGGTATTTACGGCGCTATGCAAGACAACGCCATGCTCAGCAAATTTGCTGGCGGCCTGGGTAACGACTGGACGCCAGTACGAGCACTCGGTGCTTACATCAAAGGCACCAACGGTAAATCACAAGGTGTTGTTCCCTTCCTGAAAGTGGCTAACGACACCGCTGTAGCAGTAAACCAGGGCGGCAAGCGCAAAGGCGCTGTGTGTGCGTATCTGGAAACCTGGCATATGGACGTCGAGGAATTCCTCGAGTTGCGTAAGAACACCGGTGATGACCGTCGCCGTACCCACGACATGAACACCGCCAACTGGGTGCCCGATGCATTCATGAAGCGCGTATTCGATGACAAAGAGTGGACCCTGTTCTCTCCCAACGATGTACCTGACCTGCACGACCTGTACGGCAAAGCCTTCGAAGAGCGTTACGAGCATTACGAGCGCGAAGCGGCGCAAGGCAAAATCAAAGTTTTCAAAACCGTGCGCGCATTGGATCTGTGGAGAAAAATGCTGGGTATGCTGTTCGAAACCGGCCACCCATGGATCACCTTCAAAGACCCGTGCAACCTGCGCAGCCCGCAGCAGCATGCTGGTGTGGTGCACTCGTCCAACCTGTGTACCGAAATTACACTGAACACCAAAGCCAACGATGAAATCGCGGTATGTAACCTCGGTTCCGTGAACCTGGCGCAACACATTGTGGATGGCAAACTCGACCAGGCAAAACTGGAGCGCACCATTAAGACTGCAATCCGTATGCTGGATAACGTGATCGACATTAACTACTACGCCGTGGCGACCTCCAAAGCTTCCAACCTGCGTCACCGTCCAATCGGTCTGGGCATCATGGGCTTCCAGGATGCACTGTATGAACAACGCATCGCCTACAGCTCACAACAAGCCGTCGATTTCGCCGATACCTCCATGGAAGCCGTGAGCTATTACGCGATCAAAGCCTCCAGCGAACTGGCAGCCGAGCGCGGCAAGTATTCAACCTTTGAAGGTTCCTTGTGGAGCAAAGGCGTATTACCAATCGATTCCATTGAAATCCTCGCGCAAAACCGTGGCGAGAATTACATCAAAGTGGATCGCAGCAAAACCTTCGATTGGGACACCCTGCGCGCACAAGTGAAATCACAAGGTATGCGCAACTCCAACGTGATGGCGATTGCACCGACGGCAACCATTTCCAACATCACCGGCGTGACTCAATCCATCGAGCCGACTTACCAAAACCTGTACGTGAAATCCAACCTCTCCGGCGAATTCACCGTAGTTAACCCGCACTTGGTTCACGATTTAAAAGCGCGTGGCCTGTGGGATGCAGTAATGGTTAACGACCTGAAATACTACGAAGGTTCATTGCAAAAAATTGATCGCATTCCAGCAGATTTGAAAGCGATTTACGCCACCGCCTTTGAAGTGGAACCACGCTGGATTGTTGAAGCCGCGAGCCGCCGTCAAAAGTGGATCGACCAGGCACAAAGTTTGAACCTGTACATCGCCGGCGCTAACGGTAAAAAACTGGACATCACCTACCGCATGGCGTGGTACAGCGGTTTGAAAACCACTTACTACCTGCGCGCATTGGCAGCAACCACCACTGAAAAATCCACCATTAACACCGGTGCATTGAACGCAGTTTCTGCGGGCGGTGCGAGTGGTTTATCCGCAGCACCTGCGGCGGCAAAACCTGTGGTATCAGGAATTGAAGAAGCGAGCTTTGCAGAAGCGGCACCGGTGCCATTGGCTTGCTCGATAGACAATCCGGATTGTGAGGCTTGCCAATAAGCCTACTGCGCTCGGCAGCTCTGCGTTGAAGAGGCTGTAAAAAATGCTCACTTACTAAAGTAAACTCCGCTTTTTTACAGCCTCTTCGCCTTGATCTGCCTTCGCTCGTAACGGCTTATGAGTTGCTGATGGAAAACCATCGCAAACCGAATTAGATCAAAGCGAACATCGCAACCAATATTCAAAATACGCGATACACGCACACAGACTTTTAAAGAGGATCACCATGTTAAGTTGGGATGATTTCGACAGCGAAGAAGCTGCAAAAGAAACCGCACGCCAAGAAGCAATTGCGGCAAATTTAAATAAACCCGCTGCACCTGCACCGCAAGCCCAGCCAGTGCAAGCACAAGTTGCCCAAGCGCAAGCAACTCCTAAAACCAATGTTGCCGCCAACAGCGCCTTTGCCGAAGCCGCAAAAGAATCCGGCATCAGCCCTGAACTGGCAAAAGCACGCGCAAGCCTCGCGGCGTTAGACCCAGCTCCCGGTCTGGAAGAATTGGAAATGGGCGCTGCGCGTATCCAGGTTGATGAAAAGCGCATGATCAACTGCCGCGCTGAC
>DJFQ01000219.1 GCA_002432095.1 Marinagarivorans sp. UBA5868
ATATAGTGGCTACCCATCGGAATAACATACTCATTTTGTCCCCAAAAAAACGGCCAGTCATTTTTGTTTTCCGGGTAATCCGGTGGCAAAACTAACACTCCCGGCACTACACCCCCAGGAATAAAAGAAAAATCCGCACGATTGTTTCCATAAGCATTCGTTTGTGATTTTGCTCCCACTCCAGAGACAAATGAATAATTCGAATCGGGATGGGTGCCGAAAATATAATTGAGACTGCGGAACACCAGATCTGGGTCAATCAATTGGGGAAATGCTTTATGCAGCCAATAGTGGCTGATGCCAGCGCCCATTACCGCACTATTACCTGCCCATCCCCCACGAGTAATAGGGACGCCGTATGGATTTTCGCTTTCGATTTCGCGTACCTTTTCCAAGTGGCGCCGCGTCAAAGATTCTAATTCGCCGTTAAAGCTTGCATCCATAAAAGGGCTTGCCAATACCAGCATGGCAACATTGTCACCCCAGAAACGTTCGCTGACGACCGGCAATAATTCTCGCACCACGGCGGTGTAACTCGTATCCCGAGTGGTAATGAGCAGCTCCACTGCCGCCTTGAGCTTTTCATCTTCCAGCTTGCCACCCGTGGTATTACCGAAAAAGAAAGTATTGGGAGAACGTCCTGCCTCAAACTGCCAAACTTTTTTCGCCGTCGCTAAACACTCGTCAGCCAGCGCATCGTTATAACCGCGCAACGCACGGCTTGCTGCTGCGAGCGCCGCGGCGGAGCCATAATTTAATGCGGACGTATTGGAGGTAAATGCCCAGCGATCATCAAACCTGCCACTGTAACGGCCGTCCTCGGACTTCACTTGCTCCCGCGGAATAGGATCCACAGTGGAAGGTTCATACATTTTGCCAACTTTTCGCTCTGCGGCATGGGGGTCCATTTTTGCGTTGTAAATCATATTATCCGTTTTGGTCGAGCCGTCACCCAAATGCGGATATTGATACAAATGCGCCTCGACAATTCCCGGAATGGCGTGACCGACAGCCCGGTGTTGTGCAATCAATGCGAGGGTTCCATGTTCAATTTGCTGCAATAAATCGTTCTGGCCGTCCGGTCGATTGATCTCCGTGTATTTTTTTTCTTGGCTCACGGTGGTGTTGTCACGCTCAATTCCAAATTCTTCGTAAGCGTGAACCAACCACTGCACCGTCTGATACTGAGATTGGGTGCGGANNTCTACTGCACGATCTGATATTGAGATTGGGTGCGGATATCAAAATCCCCGGCGTCATACCAGCCACCATAGTTCAAACCGGGAATATGTTCGAATGGCTTAAATTTGGTGTCCAGATTCTCGTTGTGAGCGAATAAATCGAAGTGCTCATAATTTGGCGGTGCCTGGAGGGCATCATCCATATGAGACAGGCCATGCCAGATGCGATAGGCTTCGCGCACACGCATATGATCCATTTGCACCGGGTAAAAATAATCCAAAGTGGGTTGCCACACATCCGCAAAAATATCGTTATCAATACGGAATGCGCTCGTTAACTGATCCCCGTATTGCAGCTGATAAACCCCCGGCTCCACCACGGCGGAAAAATCGAACATCCAGTATTGATAGCGCAGATACTTGCCCCATTTTTCCGGCGTCGAGCTGACAACCGTTTTTTTATTGCCATCGGGCTCCACACGTAGCAACGCCATTTTGCCAACATCGCGCTCCCGATCATCCAGCTCCAGCACGGCGCGTTTGCTCTGTTTAGGGTGATAACCCACCTGCGAATGGCCAATCACCGGCTGGCGCACCCAATCTGCTTGGCTGTGCGCCTGTAATTCCCACTCCACCACCTTGCCGGTTTTCCCCGCTGGAATCAGGCTGCGCACCACATACCAGCCNNGGATTTTCTGGCGCCAGAACCAGTTGCTGACCACGGGCCAAAGGTGCTGGCTCGGTGAGTCCAAATGCGTTTTTCACCATACCGCTGGCGCTGGATGGCGAACGCGGAAATCGCCCGGCGTTCCCGTCTGCTAAAAACGTTTTATCCCAATAAACCGCCGGCAAAAACTCCAGATTAAAACCGGCCTTGCCCACCAGATTCGATGGTAACGGTTGATCCAAATGAACGCTCAAAATGATGCTGTTACCCGCTGCTTTGGCATCAACGCGATACTGGAATTGCAACTGCGGATAAGAAAGGAAACTACTGATCACCCCCGTTTGCGTATTCACTTTGCGATCAACTAGCTCCCCCATGCCATCCCACTGCTCCGGCACGGGCAACATACGCACATCACCGTTGGTTACGGTGCGCTCCCCGTGATGAATAATCTCAATACCACTTGTTTTTGCATCAAAAAATAATCCGCCCGGAGGATTACTGAACGCCAGCACATTCACCCCCGGTGCCGCGAAATAGTCCTGAGAAGTCAGCTGCAGAGTTTCCTGCGCCGTTTGATTGGCACAACCGGATAGATAAACGAATCCCACCGTCAGCGCGGCCAGGCCGCTCCTGAGTTTGATATTCATGAATATGGCTCTCTCTAGATGTTTAGTAGAGCGCGGCACGGCCGGCACTCAATGAATCGTCCGACCCTTCCGGTGGTGTGACGTACCGTGGATTATAGGTAGGCATGACTATGAGAAATTGATCTTATTTATCGGGCATCTAACAGTCTTTTCTTGGCCTTTCATTCGCTTTGTTGCGCTATCGCCAATTCGTTTGAACAATTTGCCCGCAAAACCTCACAGATTACAGCCGAAAGAGGCGCCGTTGACGGGCCGAAGACGCACGCCAAAATGGCCGTTTTCACACAGCCAATGATTGCCGCTGGGGTTATGCTTGCCGCCGCCCTGCATTTTTAACCAAACCTGGAAATACAGCCATGCCCAGCCAAAACACCCAAATGGTCCAACCTGCCTGCCATTTGTTTGCCATACCCACAAGGTCATTTGGGCGCAAGCAAACTGTGGCAAAGCACCGGAGGGCGTTCTGCCGAGGCGTGATACTTCTCGCCCTTTCCTGCACATTTGGCTGTGACAACAAATCCGAACACAGCACCGCTTCCACACCTCAAACGCCAACCAGTGTCGCGGAAGTCTCGCCACCGCGACCAATCCCAGATGATGCGCTACCGTTCGCAGAGGACGAGTTCAATGTAGTCGGCGCGTTTCCTGGGCCTGACGATGATCGTGTGGCGCTGATCAGTCCGATAAGCGTGACTTTTGACAACGATGTGTTAGCCGGCCAAGACCTGGCGCAAGTCATCCGCGTAACGTTCGGCGGCAATGAAGTTTCCGGCAGCACTAGTCTCAATGCCGCCGACACACTGGTCTTTCGCCCGAAGGAAATGTGGCAGCCTAATACCCGCTATTTCATCGAAATAAATCCCGAGCTGATATCGGTGGACGGGCTGATGGTCAACCGCGAGCTTCGCTGGCAATTCCTCACCGTTGCGGATGTGTATGCGACGCCTCAAAAGATCATTGATTTATGCATGTTTGATCTGGATGTGGAGATGTTGGCCGCGGTTAACCAAGCACGCAGCTCTTCCCGTTTATGCGGTACTGCTTCCCACGCGGCCACCGGCAAACTCACTTGGAATTGCGACTTACAGGCAGCAGCCATCAGTCACTCGGAGGATATGGCGACCAACAATTTTTTTGAGCACGCTGGCAGTGACGGATCGGACGTGGCACAACGTATATTGCGCACCGGTTATGTGCCGTATATAGCCGGCGAAAACCTGGCCGGTGGCTTTCAGACCGTATCCGCTGCAATGGATGAGCTGCTAGCAAGCCCTGAGCACTGCGTCACACTAATGGCCCCTGAATTTACCGAATTCGGCTTCGGAATTGCTGTTAATGCTCAATCTGAATACCGCCACTATTGGACACAGAATTTCGCTCGACCAGCGATGATGCGATAACCGAAAATTTTGCTGATAGTCGAAAAAAACTATTATTTTTGGATCTGGCTTTTTGTAAAAGAGTGTCTGTTGCTGGGGCCGTATATCATATGCAGTTCAGTGCTCTAGCGAACGTAAGACCGTCCCGAACTTCCTTCTATATTCCGCAAAATCAGCGGCGCTGAGTGCGCCAGCCAACATAACAAACGCGTTAATTATTTGCCCATTTTTAAGTTCATTTTATCTTATAGTTAATAAGACCAAATGATGCTTAAGTTTATGGCTGCAGAAAAGTGTTAATTTGGTCTTAAATACAAATTGAACATGAGACACAGTTAATATTTGTCAAAAATGTAGGGTGATTTTTTCCATATGAAGTGGGTAAATGAGGCGGCAAGTTGGAGATTTCTCTCAAGGAGTATTGTTCGCGCTTTTAAAAGGCGATAAGCAAAGAAAGAGAATAGAAGAAATAGCAGCGATAAAGCAGTTCGCTCTATTGGTTGGCTAAAGCTAATTGGTTGGATAAAGCCAATCAGTCGTTGGGTCAGCTCAGGCATCAACGATTACGAATAATTTATAACGAAAAAATACTTTTAACTCACAATGTGTGTTGACTAAAAAAAGGTAAGTGAAAATGTCTTCAATAAAAATGCTCGCTGGCTGGCAACGTCCAGTCACAATGGCCAGCTCGTGCCTCTTGGCGCTCAGCTTGGTTGCATGCGGCGGNNTCCGGGTTGAGTAATTCTTCGTCTTCTTCGTCATCGTCATCCTCTTCGTCGTCGAGCAGCTCAAGCTCCAACAGCTCTTCAAGCTCAAGCAGCTCATCCAGCAGCTCTTCTTCTGGATCCAGCGGCACGGTGCAAATCCCAGCTGATGACCCAACTCCAGGCCGCTACCGGGTAGACACACAAGGTCGCATTACCGACGGTGGCACCGTGTTCCCCGTCCGCTGCGGTAACTGGTTTGGTCTTGAAGGTCAGCATGAACCGGCAGATGCGGAATCCAACCCCAGTGGAGCGCCGCTGGAGTTGTATATCGGCAATATGTGGTGGGTTGACAGCGGCCGCACCATTCAGCAGACCATGACCGAAATCAAGGAGCTGGGCATCAATATGATCCGCCTGCCGATCACTCCGCAAACCCTGGAAGCCATGAACGAGCAAGGCATGACACGCGTTTGGAATGGCAGCTCTAAAAATCCCAATGGCCGCCTGAAAAATACTGCTAGCGCCTACCCTTACGAAACCGCACGTGAAGCGATGGAAGGCTTTATCAGCCTCGCTAACGAAAACGGTCTCAAGGTCCTCGTGGACATCCACTCCTGCTCCAACTATCTCGGCTGGCGCGCAGGTAAATTGGACTCCAAACCACCCTTTGTTGACGCTACCCGCGTCGGCTATGAGTTTACGCGTGAAGAATACTCGTGCGCGTCAACGGGCAACCCCTCATCTGTGACGACTGTCCAGGCGTACGGCGAAGCCAAGTGGCTGGAAAACTTGAAAGACATCGCTACGCTGGCGAAAACCTACCCGAACATTATCGGTATCGATATCTTCAACGAGCCGTGGGATTACACCTGGGATCAGTGGGCTACTCTGGCGGAAAAAGCTTATGCAGCCATCGATAGCGTGAACAAAGACGTGCTGGTATTCGTTGAAGGCGTAGGTTCTGCTTTACAGGATGAGACCGACGTAGCTCATGGCGACATGTTCCTCAACCCGAACTGGGGCGAGAACTTCTACGGTTTCAGCGCACGTCCTCTGCAAATCCCACGTAACCGTGTGGTTATCTCCCCCCACACCTACGGCCCTGCCGTTTATGTTCAGCAACACTTCATGGATGGTGATTGTTCCGAACTCCACGGTGACGAAGCCGGCGAAGCCGATTGCCAAATCAATATCCCGGGCAATGTCGACAACATGCGTGCTGGCTGGGAAGAGCACTTCGGCTACCTGCGTGACCTGAACTACGCC
>DJFQ01000015.1 GCA_002432095.1 Marinagarivorans sp. UBA5868
ATCAATTACAGCGGCAATTACTCATCCTATGAAAAGCAAAAAGCCGAGCGTTTGGCAAATCAGGCTGCGGCATTTTCCAAGCAGCAGGAACGAATTGCCGAAATTGAAGATTTTGTTCGGCGGTTTCGCGCAAAAGCGACCAAAGCAAAACAAGCGCAGAGCCGGTTGAAGGAATTGGAACGCATGGAGGCGATTGCGCCGGCGCATGTCGATTCCCCCTTTAATTTCCGTTTTCCAGATCCAGAGCGGGNNACCGCAGCAGTTGTTGGCGTTTGCCGAAGCGGACATCGGATACGATGAAAAGACGATTCTGCATAATGTAAACGTGAGTGTTTTCGGTCAATCCCGCATCGGTTTGTTAGGGCACAACGGTGCGGGAAAATCGACTTTTATTAAAGCGCTCACGGGCGAAGTTGCATTAAAAGGCGGCGAGCGTGTGGAGTCGGCTCATCTGAAAGTTGGTTATTTCGCGCAACATCAATTGGAGGCGCTTGACCTGGAGGCGTCGTGCGCGCTGCATCTACAGCGCTTGAGACCTGCTGCATCCGAACAGGAAATCCGCAATTTTCTCGGTGGTTTTGATTTTAGAGGCGACCGCGCGTTTGAGACCATACGGCATTTTTCCGGGGGCGAAAAAGCGCGTCTTGCATTAGCAATTTTGGCGTGGCAGAAGCCCAACTTATTGGTGTTGGATGAACCGACGAACCATTTGGATCTGGAAGTGCGTCATGCATTAACGGTCGCTTTGCAGGCATTTACCGGTGCGATTGTGGTGGTCTCCCATGACCGCCATCTACTTCGTAATACTGTCGAAGAATTCTGGTTGATTGACACTGGTCGTGTTGACTCTTTTGCTGGCGATCTCGGTGACTATCAGCAGTGGCTGGCCGAGGGTAAATCCAACAAAGAAATCGAGTCCCTGCGGACCGATGAGGAAAAGAAGCCCGAGCGAGATAAAAAGGCGCAGCGGCAAAGCGCAGCAGCTGTTCGCGAAAAGCTCAAACCCTTTACCCAGGTGATCCGCCAAATTGAACAAAAAATGGAGCGTTTACAAACGGCGTTGTCGGAGGTTGAGGGAAAACTGGCAAAGCCCGCATTGTACGAAAATGGTGGCCAGGAACTGCAATCGCTACTGAAGGAGCAAGGAGCATTGCGCCAGGAGCTGAGTCAGCTGGAAGAATCGTGGTTGGAAAAAAGTCACGAGTTAGATCTGTTGCAGCAATCTCTTTGATAAGTGGTGATATTAATGAAGAAAATCGTGCGGCCTTTGCACATTGTTCAGCTTATTGCCGGCTTGGTATGTGCCACCGTGACCGCAGCGGTGTTTGCTGCGCAAAAGCTTGAACTGGAAGGTCAGTGGCAACAGGGCGGCATTGTGTTCGGTAAGGTTGCGCCGGGATACGACGTAAAAGTGGGTGATCGCGTTGTGCGTACCACTAAATCAGGTGATTTTGTTTTTGGTCTCGCACCTGATGCTCCCCCCGAGTTTATCTTAGAGCTTATCTATGCGCAGGGGCGTGTGGAGCAGTTTTCCTATGAGGTCAAGCAACGAACCTATAAGGTGCAGCAGGTTAACGGAGTCGAACAAAAGCACGTCACACCACCCGCGGAATTGACTGCTCGTATACAACGGGAAGCGGAACTCGCTCGGGCGGCGCGTTTGCAGGATGATCCCCGCACGGATTTTCTGCAGGATTTTATCTGGCCATTGTCTGGCCCTATCACCGGTGTTTACGGCAGTCGTCGTGTGTACAATGGCACACCACGATCGCCGCACTACGGGTTGGATATTGCCGCTCCGACGGGTACTAAGGTCGTAGCGCCTGCAGGTGGTTTGGTCACGCTTGCGGAGAATGATTTGTTTTATTCTGGCGGGACGCTCATTCTCGACCACGGCCACGGTTTATCTTCCACCTTCATTCACTTGAGCAAAATTTTGGTAGCAGTCGGCGACAGGGTTGAGCAAGGCCAGGCGATTGCGGAGGTGGGCGCCACAGGGCGTGTCACTGGTCCCCACTTGGACTGGCGTATGAACTGGTTTGATGTGCGTCTTGATCCTGCATTGTTGATGACGGACAAACCCATGCCCAGAAAAGCTAAAGCCTCTACAAAAGAGTGACGTTATGACCGAGACAATAGATAAAAAGCTGCTTAGCATACTGGTTTGCCCGGTAAGCAAAGCGCCGCTGGTATACGACCGCGAGGCCGCTGAACTCGTGTGTCCTGCGAGCGGTTTGGCCTATCCCATTCGCGATGGCATTCCCGTGATGCTCGAGTCTGAGGCCCGCCAGATTACTCTCGAAGAGAAAGAAAAATATTCCTGACTTGAGGTGATCCACCATGGCGAATACGACCATCTTCAGTAAGATCATTGCAGGCGAGATCCCGACAGAATTCGTTTATCAGGACGATTTCTGTGTGTGTATCCGGGATATTGCACCCCAGGCGCCCACTCATTTATTGATTGTTCCTAAAAAACCGATCAGTACGCTCGCAAATGCTGGTGCTGAAGATCAAGCTCTTTTGGGGCACCTTCTGTTGAAGGCTGGTGATATTGCTCGTCAGCTGGGTGTGGGCGATGCATTCCGCTTGGTCATCAACAATGGAGCTGGCGCTGGGCAAACCGTCTTTCATCTGCATATACACCTCCTCGCCAATAAGAAATTTACCGAAGGCAATTTGGGGATGTAATTGGTTTCTCGCTGAATCTCGCCGGTGTCCGCTGCCGCGGATGCCCTATGCTCGACGCCGGGCAACCCTTATACTTAGCGACTTTTTTGCGGGTCTGCTGCCGCTCAGACTTGCGCACCTGAAGACCTTACCGGATTTGGTTTATTTATGAAAAGTGCTGAAATTCGCGAAGCATTTCTGTCCTATTTTGCCCGGAACGGGCACACATTAGTGCCGAGCAGCTCACTGGTGCCTGGCAATGACCCGACGTTGCTGTTTACCAATTCGGGCATGGTTCAGTTCAAAGATGTTTTTCTGGGTTCGGACAAGCGCCCATACACCCGTGCTGCCAGCGCTCAACGTTGTGTGCGGGCGGGTGGTAAACACAATGATCTGGAAAACGTCGGTTACACGGCCCGGCACCATACATTCTTCGAAATGCTCGGCAACTTCAGTTTCGGCGACTACTTCAAGCGCGACGCGATACGTTTTGCCTGGGAATTTCTCACTGGTGTTTTACAGCTTCCGCCAGAGCGCCTTTGGGTTACCGTGCATATCAGCGATGACGAAGCGGCGGATATCTGGATTAACGAAATCGGTGTGGATCCGCAGCGGTTTTCGCGTCTTGATGCCGATAATTTCTGGCAGATGGGCGATACCGGCCCCTGTGGCCCGAGTTCAGAGATCTTTTTTGATCATGGTCCTGAGGTGCCTGGTGGCCCTCCCGGTAGTCCAGACGATGGTCTTGATCGTTACATCGAAATCTGGAATCTGGTGTTTATGCAGTTCGAACGCCAGCCGAGCGGTGAGTTGGTGCCGCTGCCCAAGCCCTCGGTGGACACCGGTATGGGGCTTGAACGCATTGCGGCAGTTATGCAGGGCGTTCATAGCAACTATGAGATTGATTTGTTTCAGGCGCTGCTTGGTGCTGCCTCGGAAGTGACTGGTTGTCGAGATACGACGGAGAAGTCCCTCCGCGTTATCGCCGACCACATTCGTTCTTGTGCTTTTCTGATTGTCGACGGTGTTCTGCCTTCTAATGAAGGAAGAGGGTACGTGCTGCGCCGGATTATCCGCCGCGCGATCCGTCACGGTCATAAAGTCGGCCAGGAAAAGCCCTTTTTCCACAAGTTGGTTAGCGCACTTGTGGAGCAGATGGGGCAAGCATATTCCGATCTCGCCGCGCAACAAAAACACATCCAAAAGGTACTGTTGACCGAGGAAGAGCAGTTCGCTAAAACCCTTGATAAGGGGCTTGCAGTCCTCGCTGGAAAGCTCGAATCCCTGGCTGGAGACATAATTCCTGGCGATGTGATTTTCACTCTTTATGACACGTACGGATTTCCCGCTGATCTCACCAATGATATTGCCCGCGAACGCGGCCTGACGTTGGATATGACAGCGTATGAAGCGCTGATGGAGCAGCAGCGCGATCGCGCACGATCATCTGGGGCATTCAAAATTGACTACACAGCAGGACTTGATCTGGCTGGCGAGACAGCCTTTAACGGCTACGAAGGTCTCAGCTCCGAGACATCAGTAGCGGCCCTTGTGCGCGGGCGATTTCAGGTTGATCGTCTGGCGGAAGGTGAAGAGGGCGTGGTAGTTCTAGAGCACACGCCTTTTTATGCGGAGTCGGGTGGTCAGGCTGGCGATGGGGGCGTAATCGAAAGTGCCTCCGGCCGGTTTGAAGTTCTGGACTGTCAAAAGGACGGCAACCATCACTTGCATATTGGCCGCGTTACCCGAGGAGAGCTCGTTCTTAAGGCCCAGGTCAGCGCCAAGGTTGATCTCGGGGTTCGCCACTCCACCGCTTTGAACCACTCCGCCACACATTTGCTGCACGCGGCTTTGAGGCATGTGCTTGGCACTCATGTTGCGCAGAAGGGGTCGTTGGTTGATTCGCAGCGCTTGCGTTTTGACTTCGCTCATTTCGAAGCGGTGACACCGGACCAATTGCAGCAGATCGAGGCATTGGTAAACGAACAGATTCGCCAGAACACCGAGATAGCGACAGAGGTTTGTGATATTGAAGAAGCGCGGCAAAAAGGTGCGCTGGCTTTGTTTGGTGAAAAATATGGTGATCGTGTGCGAGTGTTGACCATGGGCGGCGGTTTCTCTGTCGAACTCTGTGGTGGCACCCATGCTAAACGTACCGGCGATATCGCTTTGTTTCGTATCGTCTCTGAATCGGGTATCGCATCCGGGGTAAGACGCATAGAAGCAGTAACTGGCGCCACAGCCTTCGAATATATGGCCCAGGCGCAAAAAAAACTCTCATTAGCTGCACAAATGTTAAAGACCGCACCGGATTCCATTGTGGAAAAGCTAGATGCTCTGCTAGTGCAAAATCGACAGCTGGAACGGGAGCTGGCTGCGGCGAAGAGCAAGTTGGCCGCAGCGTCGATAGATGAGTGGCTCGGCGAAGCTGAAGAAATAAAAGGGATCCGCGTTCTGGTGAAACTGGTCGATGGAAATGATGCCAAGCTGCTGCGCGACTTGGTCGACAAGCTGAGAAATAAATTGGGTCAATCCGCGATATTGCTTGCCGGTACAGATGGCGAACGTGTCAATCTGGTAGCCGGTGTCAGTAAAGATGCGACTGCGCTGGTGAAGGCGGGTGACATGGTCAAAGTAGTGGCGGAAAAAATTGGGGCGAAAGGTGGCGGACGGCCCGATATGGCTCAGGGGGGTGGGCTGGATAATGGCAGTCTTCCCCAGGCGTTGACGGCGTTGATGGAATCGCTTCGCCAAAGTTGATGCGAATAAAAATATTTTGCGCAATTGGTCGCTTTTTTCTTGCGACTAGTTAACAACTGAAGGCAATTCGTGTTTAATTGGCGCCCCTCGGAGCCAGCGCAGCCGCGCGTGACTCCGGGAGTTCTCCGGTAAAAAAATGGTGGTTTTGGCAATCTAGCCACGACTGAAATGGGGATTATCTGGACTGATATAGGCACAGCATGAGTCTGATTGTGCAAAAGTACGGTGGTACCTCTGTTGGCAACATAGAGCGTATCAAGGCAGTTGCAGCCAAGGTCTGCAAGTTTCGTCAGCAAGGTCACGACATCGTTGTGGTTGTGTCCGCTATGAGTGGCGAAACGAACCGTCTCATAGGGCTGGCAAAAGAAATTCAAAAAGCCCCGGATCCCCGTGAATTGGATGTATTGGTTTCCACGGGCGAGCAGGTCACCATTGCTCTGTTGTGTATGGCATTAATGGAGTTGGGGCAAGACGCACGTTCATATACCGGCGCCCAGGTAAAAATATTGACGGATGACGCCTACAACAAAGCGCGCATCCAAGAAATTGATGTAGAGCGCATGCGGGCTGATTTGCAGGCCGGGCGGGTAGTAGTAGTCGCGGGTTTTCAAGGTGTTGATGAAGCCGGCAATATCACCACTTTAGGTCGCGGTGGTTCTGATACGACAGGTGTTGCCTTGGCGGCTGCACTTAGAGCAGATGAGTGCCAAATTTATACGGATGTCGATGGCGTTTATACCACCGATCCCCGAGTTGTTGAAAAAGCTCGTCGCCTGGACAAAATCACCTTCGAAGAAATGTTGGAGATGGCTAGCCTGGGCTCCAAGGTTTTACAGATTCGCTCGGTGGAGTTTGCGGGCAAATATAATGTTCCCTTGCGGGTTTTATCGTCATTCCAGGATGGGCCTGGCACATTGATCACCATTGATGAGGAATTCTCGACTATGGAACAACCTGTAGTCTCCGGTATTGCATTTAATCGCGATGAAGCAAAAATTTCTGTTCGTGGTGTGCCGGATCAGCCAGGCGTTGCATCGCGTCTGTTGGCACCGATCGGTGAGGCCAATATTGAAGTGGATGTGATTGTCCAAAACCTTGCCGCCGATCAAACGGCTGACATTACCTTTACTGTACACCGAAATGAGATGGGCAAAGCCCGCCAAGTGGTCCAGCGAGTGGCGGATGAGCTGCGCGCGCGCGAAGTAGTTGCGGACGACTCGGTTGTTAAGGTGTCCGTTGTCGGTGTCGGTATGCGATCTCATGCTGGTGTTGCTTGCACCATGTTTAAAGCCCTTGCTGCAGACAACATTAACATTCAGATGATTACGACGTCTGAAATCAAAATATCAGTCATTATTGATGAAAAATATTTAGAGCTGGCTGTCCGCAGTTTGCACACTGCGTTCGGGCTGGATAAAGCCATTGCCTGATTATATGATGATTGGCGCGCCAGCCCTGCGGGAACCCTGCAGGGCTCGCATCAAAAAAAGCCCGCAGAGGGTTACTCACAGGCATTAGCTCGAACCCATATCCATAACGGATACAAACAAAAAACACACGGGTCTGGTTAATGCCGCCGAATGCTCAGCCTCTCCGGGCTACGCCTTCGGTCTCACAGGATGAATGTAAGGAGAAAACCGATGTTGATATTAACCCGCCGTATTGGCGAAACCTTGATGGTTGGTGATGATGTAACGGTCACTGTGTTGGGAGTCAAAGGCAATCAAGTGCGTATCGGTGTTAATGCGCCCAAAGAAATTGCTGTGCACCGTGAAGAGATTTATCAGCGCATTCAACGCGAAAAGCAACAGCAGCATGAGCCTGAGCCGGGCAATTCTCTCTGAGGTATTTAAAGTAGTAACGCTGGCGGAAACCCAAATAATCTTCGCATAACTATTTGAATTTCGTCAGTTTGTTGTTATTATGCCGCTCCTCCTTTACGGGCTACTTAAGTCCTTGGGAGTCGTCAAAATACCGAATGATTATTTGTCTCAGTGTTTTGCTCAAACAAAAATTTTTCATCTGAAAAGTTTTTGCCGGAGAGGTGGCCGAGTGGCCGA
>DJFQ01000102.1:0-2512 GCA_002432095.1 Marinagarivorans sp. UBA5868
ATCTCACTTCGCAGTTGGGCGAAATCTGTTCTGCCTTTGGAGCGCACAATCTCGGTGAAGTCCTGGCCGGTGCGGTACATCTCCAGCACATTTTCCGCGTATGCCAGCCATTCTTTATAAATCAGCTCAACCCTGTTCAGGCGCTCCACCTGTACCTGATTGTCACTCACCATTTCCTGCAGTTCCACGACAATCTGGGCAAAGGCGGGTTTGGCGGTTTCGTAAGACTGCAAAAACTCTTCATCTCCAGTGAGCAGAAAGCCGCGCACCCCGCTTTGCATGTCCACACCCTTGTTGATCAACTCGTTGGCTTTCGCAATAACTTCTTCGGTGTGGTTAACGATGTGCAGGCCGGACTGAAGTGCAAACAGCAAAGCGACGAACAGAACGATATTGAGGATTCCCGCCGACAGCGGCAATGCGATGTTCCGGGAAAGCATGCGACGGAAATGGGACTGATCAACGGGAGCTGAATCTGGCATAGGGTCTCTTCGGGACAGGTTTTACCTCAAACCGAGGTCGGAGATCTGCCTCGTATCGAGGCCGTCGATCAAGCGACCGGACACCGGCTGAGAAGGATTTTCACACCAAACGATACGGAGGGCGATGTTACGCACCCGCCGGCGAAACCCACTGTGCGCTAAACCGCTTTATCCAGGGGGCACGCGATTGTAGAGCAGGCAGTTATATTCGGCCAGAAGTGATCAGCAAGCAGCGCCGCCGGCGTGAACAAGTGTCACGCCGGCGGCGAGGGTTATTCAAGAGGCGAGTGTTATTCAAGAATGGGGTGGTGAATTTTGATTTCTTTCGACAATTTCACCCAGGGCAGATCGTTGAGAGAAACTACTTTGGGTTGCGCAAATAATTCCTTCAGCTGAGCACTCTCGTTGTTCCAAAAAAAATTATCCGGGTCGCGCCAGCTCATAAACCAGGTCCAGCGCGGTTGAGTTTTCAGAACATTCAAAGGCGGAAGAGGACCGACCTCACCGAGAGCGATGGGTTTTTCTCCCGCCAGTTGCGTTAATTGCCGATAATTGTCTTCATCGTAACGTCCGCTGTACACATCAGTGGCCAGCACATCGACCACGTCATGACCCGGATAAAAATCCGCATAATTGGCCACACCCTCTTTCACTTCATTGCCATTAAAAACCCAGATTAAATTATTCAGCTGGTGAAAATTTACCAGCCGGTCGTACATCATGTGCCAGAGCCTGGCGTAACCGTCTTCGCCCTTGCGGCCACACCACCAAAACCAGAAACCGTTCATTTCATGGTACGGGCGCCATAACACTGGAACCTTCGCGTACTGCAATTGTTTGAGATGCCACGCGATCACATCCACCTGGGATTTCCAGCGTTCATGCAGCGCAGTACCGGGCGTGACTAACTGCTGCCACTGGGCATCGGTCAGCTTCCCTTGAATGGATTGTTCGAACGCTTGGGGTTCTTCATCCATTGGCCGCACCGCATGCCACATAAGAGTCACGATAAATCCCTGGCGATGGCGCTTAATGGCTTCGTCGACAATATTCTGGCGAAAATTAATGCCGTCCCACGAACCCGGCTCGCTAAATCCAAAATCCTGGCCGAACACCGCCGGATATTTCCCGGTCTGCTTGTGCATACCCATAAGGCGGTTGGCCCCGTTCAAAGGCGCGTTGTGCTGACCAGTAAGGATTTTTTTGCCCGAAATTTCATAAAGGTATGCCAATAACGCCCGCGCTTCCGGGGTGGCATTGGGATTGACGGGTGGTTTGCCGGCAGCCTGCGCCACTGGTAACGAACACGCCAGATAGATAGCAATCAACAACAGCAACAACTTGGGCACGGTAAATACCTCCGGGGAAAGCTTTCACAAAACCGATCTCGTGAACTTACTTAAATGGCCTTATGTAACCGGTTTCAAGGGTTTGGCAGTTTGCCAGCAAAGCATTCGCAGGTAAACCGCCAGCGGTGCGCTGGCGGATAAAGGGAAATGGGGCGAAAAGGCCGGGGGAGAGAAACGGCGTCAGATGACGCCGGGAATAAAGCGGTAGCGCACGTGGTTGCAGTATTCGCGATAGTTAGGATCGAAGCTCAGATGTCGCTCTTCGGTGATGGCTCGCGCGTAATAAACAGCCGTCAAAAAGATCAAACCGGCTACGTACAGTAAGCCCGTGCTAAAACCCTGGGTGTAGCCGGCGTAAATCGCCGATGGCAAACCCACGAACCACCAAGCCATATTTTTTGCTGCGTAGGCCGGGTGGCGCACCACCGCATAGGGGCCTTTGCGAATAATGCCGCGGTGAGTGAGGTTGGAGAACCGCAGTCCAAACCAGATGGTGGGCAACATGTAAAGGAAATAGCTGAACATCATCAGACTGGCAAACACCGTGACCAAACCGTCCACTGGAATCTGCGAATACAAGTGCTCACCTGGGCCGGACAAAAACCAGCCGCCAATCACGCGGAACGGTGGATAGCTGATCAGACACACCAGCCAGCCAAACATGGTCGGCTCGGCGGACAC
>DJFQ01000102.1:2573-11646 GCA_002432095.1 Marinagarivorans sp. UBA5868
AAAATATCGTAGTTATAGGTGCCGTTCTGCATTGCCGGAATGGCATTGGAGAGCATGTAATCAATATTGTTTTGCAGATGGGAAAAGTTGTCGAAGAAAAATACCGTCATCACCGGTGCAAAGAAAAATTTCACCGCCAGTCCTCGCGCCGCGCGCTTGTCGTCGACGGTGAAATTCGGGCGCAGATGACGCAGTTGCGGAATCGTTGCAAGTACATAGGTTAAGCATCTCTGCGTCAGAGTTGCCAAGTCTTTTTTATCGTCTTCCGGGCTGTGCTTGAATGCCCGCGTGAGGGCGATATAGGGAAGGCCGGCGATAACAAAAAGTTGCCAGAGAAAATCCAACGCATAAAACCAAGGAGCATAGTAAGAATTTTGCGGCCGAAAACCATACTCATTCAGCGAGTGATAACACCATCGACAAAAGGCGAACAACACCAGCAACAGCAAATAGGTTTTTAAACACTCGGCAAAAAATTGCACCACCCGCCCCTGCTCCAGCATGGGGTCTTTGCGAATAAAGGTATATTGTTTAAAAGTTGCCAGCCGGATCAGTTCCACCACGATCATCACGGCAGCCACCACGCCCAATGCAATAAGCATCACCGCGTGCTTTTCTTCCAGAAGAGTGCCGTTAAGAAATGACAACCCATGCAGATGCGCCTGGGTAATGCCAAAGTAATAGCCCATGGCGAGGATCATCAACGTGCCCGCAACGCCGGTAATCCAGGCGCCGTCGGTGATCCAGGGTTGTTGATAGTTCGCCTGCTGGCTCAGTGGTTCAAGCGTTGATTCCACGGCCTTATCTGCTTTGCGTTTCATAGATCTGTCACTTCTGTCTTTATTATTCGCACCGGATCGGCGGCCGGACATTCAAACCCATCGCTCCGGGGCAGTCAATCTGCAAGACTGTTCAGCTTTGTAAACAAAGAACTGGGTCTACCTACGCTCAAGCGCCTCTTCCAATCCGCGCGCCATGGCATCGGAGGTGCTTTCACTGCCTTTGCATTTGATCGGATACCAGGCGCGCTTACCGCCACCGCCACCCAAATCCTCCAGCCGAAAGCATTTGCCATCCAGCGACACACGCTCGTAGGCATCGACCACAGTGGAATCGTTGAGCATTTTCAAACTGCCATCAGCACGCCCACCTTGCTCCCGTAAAGCTCGGCGCAGCGTGGGATGAAAAATGTTGCCCGATTCCGCTTTGGTGTCTGTCGGAAGGTATTCCGACGATAAAGGCATATTGGCCACATAGTCGTCTACACGCTGCCGGATCGAAACCTGGGGCGGGGGAACGGCAGTTTTGGCCGGCACTGGTGAAGCTTGCGCATGTTCACCATGTGGAGGTTCTTTAGCAGGATGCTCTCTAGCAGGAGACTTTTTAACAGAGTGCTGTTTAACAGNNTTTAACAGGAAGCTGGGGCGGTTCGCTCATGGGTTGCGGATCCACCAGCGACACTGGCGCCGGCTGGACAGCTGGCGGCACCAGCAGAATCTGCAGCGGCATTGGCGAGAATGAGGTGCGCTCCGGGGTATCCCGCGCGTCCAACCACAATAAAGCACCAATGTGCATCAGCACAGAAATCGCCACTGCCGCCCCAAAAACCGGGCGCGCAATAGATTCGCAGCGTTCGCTTTCACTAGATGAGGTAACGACCATGGCAGGGCAGAACCCGGCAGAAGCCAGGGCATTTCCTTATTGCACGTAGGAACGCCGTGGGACCGGTCGGCTTAGGGTCGGTTCCGTCGCAGGACGTTATCCCGGTCCCTTGTCGATTTGCGCAACCCACATCCGACTACCAATACCAATCATCTGACGAGGAAACTTTATGATCAGCGCAAACCCCTATCTGAATTTCAAAGGCAATGCCGAAGAGGCCTTTACGTTTTATCGCCAGGTTTTTGGTGGCGACTTCGTGAGCGTCATTCGTTTCCGCGATTTTCCAGACAACAGCATGGGCGTGGCGGAGGCCGAACTCGACAAGATCGCCCATATTGCCCTGCCCCTGGGACCCCATAACCTGTTGATGGCAACCGATGTTGTGTCCTCCTGGAGCCGGCCTTTTGATCGCGGCAATCACTGTTATATCAGCCTGGAGGCCGAATCCGCTGGGGAGAGCGATACACTGTTCAGTGCGCTGAGCCGCGACGGCACCATCGAAATGCCATTACAGGAAACAGAATGGGCGGAGCGTTATGGAATCTGTATCGACCGTTTTGGTGTGCAGTGGATGGTAAATTACACAGGCGCCAAAACATTCGGATGATGCAGCATTCCCCGGCCTATCCGGCTTGAGCAAGACGCCTTTTGAACAAGCTGATTCTTGAACAAAAGGCTCTTGAAAACGCCTGAACAATAGGACTCCTGAACAATTATGGCTCTTGAATAAAACGGGGCCATCGGTGAGGATTCGTCGTCGGCGCGATGCCAACCTTTATAGGCTCATTCCATGCACCCCCATATCAATCTTGCCGACATCCCGGATGTTCGTGACGGACTAACTCGAAAAGAGCGGGCAATTTTGTATTGTCTGAAGAAAACGCAAGAAGAGTTAGGTGGCCGTAATGTACCGACCATCATGCTCTATGGCCGGGTGGTGGAATTGGTGGACATCAGTCAGGAAGAATTTCAAACCTTGCTCAGCCGAATGGTTGGTGTACGGTAAAAACCTTAAAACGTTCGAATAGCGCTCCCACTCGCATGTAAAGTTTGCAACCGCCAAAGTCCCGCATTGCTGCGTCCAACGCAATATTTCGCCCCGCTAACGCCATTTCGCTATAGGAAATTGAATGGGAATAATCATTGCAACATACAGTCGTTGCAAACACTCATTGCGATAAACCACGATTAATTAAAAAGAGGTGGATATGTCGAACAAGACGCTACGCGACATGGTGGATTGGACACAACAATTTCACCAGGATATGGCAAATTCCATGCAGCTTTCTGCGACACAAGCAAAGGGCGAAAGAGAACGAATGCTGCTCGGTTATTTAGTAGAACATGAAAACGAATTAGCCCGCATGGTGGGACGCTACGGAGAAAATGCGAGTGATACCGCACTTAACACCTGGGTAAGTGCCTATATGGAGCAATATCCTGTTTTAGAAGAGCCGCCAGCCTATCCACCCTTCAACGGCATGACTACTGCAGAAATCATGACCGCGGTGCAAGACCAGCACGGTCGTGTGATCAATATTTATGATCATCTGGAGGACTTTGTGCAATCCTCTGCGAACGAACTCGTTCGTGATGTCAAAAACCTGGAGGAGCAGGAGATGCTGCGCATTTCCCAAAGTGCTAACCGACTGGAAGACATCTAGCTACTTGGCGAACTTGGGGATTGCCCAACTTACAGGCGCCACATGACAGACTGCTTGCTTGCAGACTGTTATGAGTTGCGGCCATAGCGGCCTGCGGATGGGTGCTTGTGGCTTGCGAGTGCTTGCGGATTGCAAAATGAATGTTTACATTCCGCAGCCCTCCCGCAGAGTCGCCGTCAATGTCATCTCCCCCGCTGTATGCCGATCTCTCGCAATACTACGATGTGCTCTGCGCGAATATCGACTATCGCGAACAATGCGAGTTTGCGCTCAGAGCAAATAAAATTTGGGGAAACGGCGGCAAAAAATATTTGGATTTAGCCTGTGGTTCTGGGAGCCTGCTAACCCATTTTGCCAACGCGGATTTTACTTGTAGCGGTCTCGATATCAGCGCGGAAATGCTCAAGCTTGCGCAAATACGCTGTCCTACGGCACAGTTGATTTGCGCGGATATGAAAGAACTCATCACCGCCGAACCGCAGGACCTGATCAGTTGCTTTTTATATTCCACTCACTACTGCGCGTCGATTCCGGCGATTCAGCAAACCTTCGCTAAGGTATTTGCAGCACTGGCACCCGGTGGCCTGTTTTGTTTTGATGCCGTCGACAAAGATTCCATTGCCAACGATGAAGGACACGTTCACGCGCTAAATCACAACGGCGGTGAATTGCGTTTTCAAACCCGCTGGCACTACAGCGGCCACGGTGATGCTATGGATCTGCATATCCATATCCATGAAACTCAGCAACAACAACAATTTCATTACCAAGATCGTCACCGCATGACCGCGATAAACATTAATGTTCTAAAACAGATGTTGGAAGACGCAGGTTTTAGCGTTGTCATACTGGAGCATGATTTCGGTCGTCTCACCGAATGGCAAGGAGCAAGCGGAAACGTAATCTTTTGCGCAAACAAATTTTTGGGAGAAATCAACCCATTCACCTGAGTGGGCTGACATTGTTACCGATCATACTTTTCGAAGACTGAAGAATCTCGTCCAGCACGTCCTCCACGTTTAATGCCTTTTTGCGCGCCGATTTGTTCAGCAGTGAATTTATTTATTGCCTTTCGATAATATGGTGTTATAGTTGTGTATAACACAGCATCAGAACTATATTGGAGAACTGGCGTATGAACGGGAAATTGGAATCGCTTCCGGTGATGTCGACGGGAAAGCCGCTGGCAACAGGGGTGCAAGTGCTCACATGGGCAGCACATCTATGGTTTGTGGTAATGCTGCTGGGNNCCCCTCCGCCCCGGCGCGATGGGGTTCACTAACGCAGGCCTATGGCCTGGCATTTATCGCCCATGTTGGGCTGGCTCTGGGCATTTTCGCAGCCGGGCCACTGCAGCTGATTCCCCAGATTAGAGCTTACTTTCCCCGGCTGCACCGATGGAACGGTCGCATATACCTGTTCAGCGTCGCCATCGCCAGTATTTCAGGCTTGTATATGATCTGGTTCCACAGTGATGTCGGCGGTATAGGTGTTCAATTGGGCACCAGTTTCAGCGCGGTACTCACCGCGTTTTTTGGCTGGCAGGCAATCCGTTTTGCCAAGGCCCGCGACTACTTCCAACACCGCCGTTATGCGCTGCGCTTGTTTATTACCGGCGCGTCAGTCTGGTTTTTCCGTATCCAGCTGATGCTGTGGTTAATGGTCAGCGGTGGCAAAGGAATTAATCCCGAAACATTTCACGGTCCGGCGCTAGTCGCGGTCAGCTTCACCCAATACCTGGTTCCTTTGCTGATGCTGGAGTTGTATTTTATTGCAGAGAAAAGCTCCAGTGACCGGCAAAAAATCGCTTTTTCCGCGGGACTGGTATTCATGACACTGTTAATGGCTTTGGGCCTCTATGCAGCAAGTGCCGGCATGTGGTTTCCCAAAATGGGCGCCACGATTTAACCAGCGGTCGCTCTAGACCGCACCTATTGAGATCGAAATACGATGCAGGAACCCTGGAGAGACGATTTACCCATCTATCGTCAGCTACATGAAAAAATATTGGGGCTTATCGTTACCGGAGCGCTCAAAGAGGGCGAAGCCATTCCCTCAGTACGTCAAGTAGCCAGCGATTATCAAATTAATCATCTCACTGTCGCCAAGGCCTATCAGGAGCTGGTGGACGCCGGCCTGGTGGAAAAACGCAGAGGGCTGGGAATGTTTGTTCTGCCGGGGGCGCGCAAAAAAGCAGCCGTGGCCGAACGCGGAAAATTCTTGAATCAGGAATTGCCACTGTTGGTCGAGCGCGCGCGGCAGCTGAATATCAGCCAAGCGGAATTGACCAAGGCTATTCACCAACTAATGAAGGAGAAAAACTGATGCAGCCGGTGATACACGCGCGGGGTTTGCACAAAGCCTATGGTTCGACGATAGCTCTGGATCGCGTCGATTTTGATTTGATGCCGGGCCGTATTCTGGGCCTGATAGGCCCCAACGGTGCAGGCAAAACCACTTTATTAAAAGCGATTCTCGGCCTTGCACCTGCACAAGGGGAATTATCGGTTCTGGGTTTAAACCCTCGCAAGGAGCGCACCAAACTGCTCGAGCAGGTGTCATTTATTGCCGACACTGCCATCCTCCCGCGTTGGTTAAAAGTCAGTGAAGCGCTGAGCTATTTACAAGGCGTACATCCGCGCTTCAGCAGAGATCGTGCAGAAACATTTTTGCGACGCACCGAAATCCGCACCGACAGCCTGGTAAGGCAGCTTTCCAAAGGTATGCTGACGCAATTGCATTTGGCGTTGGTAATGGCCATCGATAGTCAATTATTGGTGTTGGATGAGCCAACTCTTGGACTGGATATTCTGTATCGCAAACAATTTTATAGCGCGCTATTGGAGGACTATTTCGATGAAAATAAAACCATTCTGGTTACCACTCACCAAGTAGAAGAAATTGAAAACCTGCTGACCGACGTCGTCTTTATTAAAAATGGGAAATTTTGTTTGAATATGCCAATGGAAGATCTTCACCAGCAATTTACTGAAGTGCGGGTGACCAATGACCGCATGATACCAGCCGACGCGCCGCAACCCATTCACACCCGTCCCATACTGGGAGGCAAAGCCATGATTTTTGAAAATGCCGACCGCAGTTTCCTGAGCACCTTAGGCGATATAAAAACACCCAATCTTGCTGATTTATTTGTCGCGAAAATCCAAGGGGGACGCACTGATGCGTAAGTTTTCCACTCAAATCAAAAGAGAATTTTGGGAATGTCGCACAAGCTTTATTAAAGCTCCGATGGTGACAGCCGGAATTTTGATCGGTCTGCTGCTGCTCGGTATCGCGCCCTGGCATCATCGCATCGCCGGACTGATTGAGCGACAACAGATGGCTCATCCGCAAGTGTCAGTCTTTGGCTCCGACGTATTCTCTGAATTAAGCAAACACCAAAACGTTACCACTGACGCTGGTTATCTTGTCCATGGATTTGCCGCTGTTTATACGATTTTCGCTTTGATACTACTTTTGGTATTAGCGTTTTATTTTACCGACACGCTCTACAGCGACCGTCGCGATCAAAGCATTTTGTTTTGGAAATCCATGCCCGTCTCTGAGCGGGACACGATACTAGGGAAACTCGCAGCCGGTGTCGTTGGCGCGCCGGCAATCTACGCCGGCGCCGCACTGGCGACCGGCGCGGCGTTCCTACTGATTTTTGTCGTATATGCGGGGTTCATCTGGAATATTCCCGTACCCGCCGCGGGCGCTATGGTGGGAACATTTTTCACCTGTGGCCTGGGGCTGGTATTGGGATGGCTGTTAATGGCCGCTTGGTATTTACCGATTTTTTGCTGGCTGATGTTTTGTTCGGCCTTTGTCCGCAAGGCACCCTTCTTAATGGCACTGGGCGGACCGCTGGCATTGATCGTACTGGAAAAATGGGTGCTCGGAAGCCATCACGCCTTCCAAATTATTGGCAGCCATATCGCTGCTGGTTTTTATCATTTTCAGTTGGTGATCAACAACCTGTCCGCGCTGCCGGATCAATTGATGGCTACTGTGTCTGCTCTGCAGTTTTGGCTGGGTTTGGTTGCTGCTGGCGCTTTGTTGTCGGCAAGTGTATGGATGCGCGCCAATCGATGGGAAATTTAAAGTACGCGCCGCCCATCTTTAACTGGTTTGAAGTTTCAACAACGCTCAACTACCCTTTAAACCAGCCGGAAAACCTCCGGCTGTTACCGATAGTACAGGAGGCGATCAAGCCTATCCCAAGGGTACGTTCATCACCTCATGGTATGAGCATAAACAATTGCAATTAAGGAGCACATGATGAGCACCGCCATATACGAAACACCCAAGTCTGACCTGTCCAATGAGAGTGGACAATTTGTTCCCTTAACCAAAAAAGATATTCTGTTTTCCTTTCAGGGAAGAATAGGACGCTTTGAATACTGGATGTCCACCCTCGCCATTTTTGGTGGTTTGATAGCGCCTATGTTTCTTGCCGGCATGCTGCAATTAGATGACTCTGTTCTCGTCGTCATATTTATTGCGGCTTATATTCCGTTTATCTGGATTTCTCTCGCCATTCAGGCAAAACGCTGGCACGACCGAAATAAATCTGCCTGGTGGATATTGATCACTTTTATTCCAGTTATCGGTGCATTTTGGGCACTTGTCGAAAATGGCTTCATGGCCGGCACGGACGGTCCGAATCATTACGGGTTTAGTACTAATAGCCGATAGTCAATAAAAATGACCGTGGACGCGCAGCAAAACTATTTGCTGCGCCCTCAAAACAAAAACTCTTACATCGCTAGCAGATTTTCCACCGTGCGTTGAATATTTTTCTTCAAAAATCTCTTATCCCCTGCACACCGTCACATCAATGGCAAAATCAGGTCACAGAACTCGGTTTCATGTTATGAAATGATAAGATGATTCACTCAGGCGGGTCCGCGGCGGTACTCGCATGCGCTGCGGTATTGCGATGCAAATTGCGAAGTGAATCACAAAACAAAAATAGCTTTAGGTGCCTTTATGAAACGAATCCTTTTAAAACCAGCGATTTCGACCCCACCGCTAACCCTGCTCTTGTGCGCGTCCCTGCTGACCGCTTGTGGCGGAGGTGGGACTCCTCCCCCAGTAGATAACGGCTCGTCTTCTAGCTCGTCGAGTTCGTCCAGCAGCTCAAGCAGTAATTCAAGCTCCAGCAGCTCGAGTTCTTCCAGCAGTTCGAGCTCATCCAGTTCATCCAGCTCATCCAGCAGCAGTTCGGGCAGTACTCCGATCAACATGCCATTGGTTGTCGCCGTTGACTCGGGTGCAAGCGCTAACACCACCCATGAAGGCGTGACGTTCATTGCCGACAAGTATTCGGCGGGCGGCATGGCCAACTCCACTACCGACCCCATCAACGGTGCCACCGACGATGCGCTGTTCCAGACGGAACGCTATGGCGCATTCAAATATGAAATCCCGGTTACCGCCAATGGTCGTTACACCGTTCGCATGTACTTCGCGGAGATCTATCAGACCACCGCAGGCGCTCGCAGCTTCAGCGTCGCGATCGAAGGCAATAATGTCCTCAATGACATTGATCTGTATGCCCTGGCTGGCCACGACGGCGCCTACGAATACACCGCGGAAAATGTCCAGGTCAGCGACCAGAAGGTCACCATTGAGCTCATTGCCGGAGAAGAAAACCCGACTATCGCCGGCTTCGCGATTTACTCTAACGACGGCGAGCTGGACACTACGGCGCCGCCACCACCCCCGATAGGTGACAAGTTCGT
>DJFQ01000102.1:11651-17212 GCA_002432095.1 Marinagarivorans sp. UBA5868
GAAGGCAAATGGGGATCGGTGGAAGGAACCCGCGACCAGTACAACTGGGGGCCGGTTGACCGCATTTATGAATACGCACGTCAGCACGATATTCCCGTGAAAGCTCACACCTTTGTATGGGGCGCGCAAGCTCCAGGCTGGATCAGCGGTCTCAGCGCCGCCGAGCAGCGCGCGGAAATTGAAGAGTGGATTCGCGATTATTGTACCCGCTACCCCGACACGGCGATGATCGACGTGGTCAACGAAGCTGTGGAAGGTCACGCACCGGCGCGCTACGCGGCGAATGCCTTCGGCAACAACTGGATTACTGAGTCGTTCCGTCTAGCTCGCCAGCACTGCCCGAACGCGATCCTGATCTACAACGACTTCAACTTTATGACCTGGGATACCGAAGCCATTCTCACGCTGATTGATCCTGCGGTTAAATCAGGTTACGTCGACGCCATCGGCCTACAGGCTCACAGCCTATATGATCCACAAATTTGGACGGCCCAGCAGATTCAGGACAAGCTGGATTTAATCCACAACAGAACCGGCCTGCCCATGTTCGTATCGGAATACGATATTGAAGCCACCGACGACCAGACGCAGCTGCGATACATGCAAATGCACTTCCCGGTCTTCTACGAGCACCCCCAGGTTCTTGGCATTACTTTGTGGGGATACGTCTACGGCGCCACTTGGCGGGAGGGCACAGGCCTTATCCGCAACGGTCAACCGAGACCTGCATTAACGTGGCTGATGAATTATCTCAGAGAGCAACGAGGCAACTGAGGTAATTAAAGGAAACTGATGTATTTAAAAGTCGAAAGCCGCTGGGAACAGCGGCTTTTTTTGTGCTTTTTCCAGTGATTATTCTGGTCGAAGACTAAAACGTGATTTTCACGGAAGGTACGCTGCGATTTGCCTCGCCGTGGTGAACAGCCTCGATATTGTTACCGTCTGGATCGAGAACAAATGCCGCGTAATAACCGGGATGATAAGCACGATCACCAGGACCACCGTTATCCAGCCCTCCATTTGCAAGCGCAGCCTTATAAAATTCCTCCACCATAGGTCGATCACGGGCCTGGAACGCCAGATGGTGTCTGCCGGTTAACACTCCCTGTGCTGAAGCGCAGTCGGCACTGGAAATAAACAGCTCGTCGGCCCAGAAATAATCTTCGCCAGTGCCTCCCGTGGGAATCTCCAGCGCGCTGAATACTGCAGAATAAAATCGCCTCGAAGCTGCTAAGTCCTGAACCACCAACTGAATATGGTCAATTAGTCGACCTCTATGTAACTCTTGCGTTTGCATAGACCCCTCCTATGAAGCGCCATACTTTAATAAATCTGCATTCAGCAGATGCTAACTCAGCGGTTTAATCAGTATTTTTCTGTGTTCTGCCAGAAACTGTCTTCGCTCATCGCCGTGTTTTCCCAGCTTTTCGGCTTCTTCTTTTAACTTCCTTGATTTCTCCTGCATTGCAACCCAGCTATCGGTATGGCGCGCCCACTGTTCGCTGTTAGCTTCTCTCATATCTCTCTTATCTTCTCTCATATCTCACCCTCCCATTGCACAATAAAACTTCATAAATTCGGCAATCTTTGTGCCATCAAAACTTCCGACTTCTAAATGATGCGATCGACCGGGAGTCGATACCGAGCGGATCGTCGAAGACAGCTTAGAATCTTGCAAACTCGTTAAACGTTCATCTAAGACCAACCTACTGCGAGGCGCAACCACTAGACGAAACGCTGCATTGCGACGCGAAAAGGGCTATCTCCAACTGTACAACGGAGAATCCTCACGCAGTTGATCCCAAATCATGCGTTATGCAAAGCGCCCCTAAAACGCTAGAAGACTGCCAATTCGATCGCTGGATATTCAGTTTGGAGGCACATTAACCGGCGGCGCGATTTGAAAGCTGCGGATTTGCCCTCTACTCTTCTAGAAAATAACGTGTGATGGCAGCGCCATGAATATTCCATTAGATTTTCGCCCACTCGGCTGCGCTGAATGCGTGAATGGCGGTGCGCTAGGCTTTGATTTTTCCATGGCGTTTCAGCCCATCGTGGATGCCGAATCTGGCGTCGTCTTCGCTCACGAAGCTCTTGCGCGAGGGCTGGCGGGGGAATCCGCCGCCAGTGTATTTAGTCATGTAAATGATCAAAACCGCTATCGCTTCGACCAAACCTGCCGGGTAAAAGCCATTCAATTGGCCGCGCAGCTCGCAATGCAATGTCGGTTGAGCATCAACTTTATGCCCAACGCGGTCTACAAACCAGAGCTGTGTATACGCACCACGCTCCGCGCAGCCGAACAATATCGTTTTCCTGTTGAACACATTATTTTCGAAATTACCGAAGGCGAAAAAATTCAGGACCACGCCCGCCTGCGCGAAATTATCAAGCATTACCAATCCATCGGCTTCCTCACCGCCATCGACGATTTTGGTGCAGGTTATTCCGGGTTAAACCTGCTGGCAGAATTCCAGCCGGATCTGGTGAAACTGGACATGGCACTGATTCGCAATATTCACCAAGACAAAAGCCGGCAAGCGATCGTTCGGGGTATTTTGCTGGTATGTGAAGAAATGGATATTCAAGTGATTGCCGAGGGCATTGAAGATCGCCAGGAATATCGCGTGCTCTGGGATTTTGGTGTAAAACTTTTCCAAGGGTATTTCTTCGCCAAGCCGGCTTTTGAAGCTTTGCCTCAGGTCGCTCCTCAAGCTTACGCACGGTAGTACGTCGATCTATTGCGCCAGAAGCGCCTACCTATCTGCGATAGAGTGTAGGGGTGCAAGCTTGCTCTCCCGCAGATAACAAACGAATTTGAACCAAAATAGACGGATCATGTTTTTTATCGGTGCAGATTTTTCTGGGATCCTCATATAACTCGCACCAAAAATCACACGTGACGCACCACTATAGATCACCAAAATGACTTTCGCAGTGGCTATTTCCAAGCAGACTTCTAAAAATCGCTTAATTTTCAGAGACTTAAATATCAAATACTGATTGGGTCTGGTTCTTGCTGAAGGGCGGTCTGGCACAGCGGCAAAATTGCCGGTGATTTTGGGCTCGCCCGCGACCAGACTGAACCAGGAATGACCTATGGCTTATATTCTTCCATCCGAGTTCGCCAAAAAAATGGTGGATGCCGGAGAATCTAAAATTTTTATGTCAACGCGCGACACTCTGATTCGCGCCTTTATGGCCGGTGCCATTTTGTCATTGGCCGCGGCCTTTGCTATCACAATTACGGTACAAACCGGATCACCACTGCTTGGCGCGGTTTTGTTTCCGGTTGGCTTTTGCATGTTGTATTTATTGGGTTTCGATTTGCTCACCGGGGTTTTTGTCCTCACTCCGCTGGCATTAATTGACCGGCGGCCAGGGGTGACCGTTGGCGGCGTATTAAAAAATTGGGGGCTGGTATTTATTGGGAATTTCGCCGGCGCATTAACTGTCGCTTTTATGATGGCTTATGTGATGACTTATGGTTTTACGTCTGATCCTGGCGAAGTGGGCAAAAAAATCGCGAGCGTTGGTGAAGCACGCACCGTCGGTTATGCGGCTCATGGCTTAGCCGGCTGGTTCACCATCTTTTTCCGCGGCATGCTGTGCAACTGGATGGTTTCCACCGGTGTGGTCGGCGCCATGATTTCTACCCACGTTAGCGGAAAAGTCATCGCCATGTGGATGCCAATTATGCTCTTCTTTTATATGACGTTTGAACACTCCGTGGTCAACATGTTTTTGTTTCCTTCCGGATTGATCATGGGCGGCGAATTTTCTTTTATGGATTATCTCGTGTGGAACGAAATTCCCACGGTGCTGGGAAATCTGATCGGCGGACTCACCTTCACTGGCCTGACCCTTTACAGCACCCACGTACGCACTGCTCCGGCCCGAGTCTTGGGTTGATAAAACCTGCGGCCAACGGAGGAGATCATGTCCAACTCACTGGCAATTTCTGTTGGACAATGCTCTTCCGCAGGCCGCAAACCTAAAAATCAGGATTTTTACGGAGCTTATCTACCCGATAAACTGCTGCGCGATTCCAAAGGGATTTGTGTCGCCATCGCCGATGGCATCAGCTCCAGCGATGTCAGTCATATTGCCAGCGAATCCGCCGTCAAAGGTTTTTTCACAGATTATTACTGCACCCCGGATGCCTGGACCGTCAAAAGCTCCGCTCAGCGGGTTTTGTCTGCGATTAATTCATGGCTTTATGCGCAGAGTCAGCGGAGCCAATATCGTTACGAGCAGGACAAGGGCTATGTGTGTACCTTCAGCACGATGGTTCTTAAAGGTGCAACGGCGCATATTTTCCACGCCGGTGACGCGCGCATATACCGTTTACAAAATCACACATTGGAGCAGCTGACGACTGACCATCGCCTGCGAATATCGGAAGATACCACTTATCTCAGCCGCGCCATGGGGGCCTGCGCCCAGCTGGATTTGGAATACCGGAGTCTGCCCCTGGAGTCAGGCGATATTTTTATTCTGACGACCGATGGTGTCTATGAATTTCTGTCGACGCAAACGATGGTGGACATTGTGCAACAGCACGATGATTTTGATCAGGCGGCGGCACAACTGGTGGACCAGGCTCTCGCCAACGGCAGTGACGATAATCTTACCGCGCAAATCGTGCGCATTGATCAACTACCGTCAATCAGCACACTTGATTTTCAACAACATCTTCGCAATTTGCCGCTACCACCGCACATCGAACCGCGAATGGAATTTGACGGCTATAAAATCGTGCGTCAGATTTATGCCAGCAGCCGCAGCCATGTTTATCTGGCGATTGATCTTTCAACGCAAATGCAAGTTGCAATCAAAGTTCCCTCGATGGAATTGCGCCACGATGATGACTATTTAGAGCGATTTCTGTTGGAGGAATGGATTGCTCGACGCATCGATAACATCCATGTAGTCAAGCCATGTTTTAACGAACGCCCACGAAGTTATCTTTATACGGTGTGCGAATATATTCAGGGCCAAACACTGAGTCAGTGGATGATTGATCATCCGCGCCCGGATCTGGAGCCTGTGCGCAATATCATTGAGCAAATCGCTAAGGGATTAAGAGCTTTCCACAGACTTGAAATGCTGCATCAGGATATACGGCCGGATAATATATTGCTCGACACTACCGGTACGGTAAAAATCATCGATTTCGGCTCCACGCGTGTCGCCGGGATAACCGAATCCAGCCATCAAAAGACGCCGAATCCGATTCCCGGAACCGCGCAATACGCGGCCCCGGAATATTTTTTAGGTGAGTCCGGCTCCGCGGCATCGGATCTTTTTTCTTTGGGGGTAATCGCCTATCAGATGTTATCGGGCCGTTTGCCCTATGGCACCGAGATCGCCAAATCCCGCACCGTCGCAGCGCAGAAAAAATTGGTATACACGTCCGTGCTCGACGACGAACGAGAAATTCCCGCGTGGATTGATTTCGCATTGAAGAAAAGCGTGCACATCAACCCTTACAAACGTTATAGCGAATTTTCGGAATTTTTATACGACCTCCGCCACCCAAGTCGCGCCTTTCTGTCTGC
>DJFQ01000102.1:17268-19900 GCA_002432095.1 Marinagarivorans sp. UBA5868
CATTGTGCAACGGCTTTTTCCCACCCACTGAGCATATGTTGACGCTCCCTGGTATCAATTATTGGCGTGCAACGGCCTCCCGCAGCCCAATGGCTTGAGAGGTCGTCCAGGTCGCGGAATATGCCCAGCCGCAGTCCCGCCAGTCGGGCGGCGCCAAGTGCGCTGCTCTCCGTTACCGACGCCCGCTCCACCGGCACGTCGACAATATCCGCCAGAGCCTGAAGCAACCAATTGTTTACCGTCATTCCACCGTCGACCCGGAGAGTAGCGGGACGCTCACCTGCGTCTTCCGCCATGGCTTCAAACAAATCCCGTGTTTGATAACAAACCGCCTCCAATGCCGCGCGAGCAATTTCGGCCCTGCCTGCATTGCGGGTTAATCCCGTGAGCGTACCGCGCGCGTCCGGCTCCCAATATGGCGCGCCCAAACCGGTAAAGGCGGGCACCAGATAAACTCCTCTGTTGGAATCCAGGCTGCGCGCCAAGTCTTCGGTCTCAGCGGCCTGACGGATAATGCCGAGCTGGTCGCGCAACCATTGCACGGCCGCCCCGGCAATAAAAATCGCACCTTCCAATGCGTAGGTGGTGCGACCGTCAATGCGATAAGCGACTGTGGTTAATAACCGGTTTTGCGAGGTAATCGCGTCCGCCCCCAAATTCATCAGCGCAAAACAGCCGGTGCCATAGGTACTTTTCACCATACCTTTTTTGAAGCATGCCTGCCCGACGACGGCGGCTTGTTGATCTCCAGCAACACCTGCAATTGGCAAACGCACGCCGCCCAAACCTTCCGTCGCCATGCCAAAATCGGCGGCACAATCGCATACTTTCGGCAACATGGACGCAGGTATATCGAACAACGCCAATAGTTCTTCATCCCACTGCTGGGTGTGAATGTTAAATAACATGGTCCGCGATGCATTAGTGGCATCGGTCGCGTGAACAACGCCTGCGGTTAATTTCCAGATTAGCCAAGTATCGACAGTCCCAAAGGCCAATTCACCGGCCCTGGCGCGATCACGTGCATTTTTTACATGATCCAATATCCAGGCGATTTTGGTCGCGGAAAAATAGGAGTCCAGCAAAAGGCCTGTTTTTTGGTTGATCCACTGTTCTTTACCCTGCTGGGCAAGCCTTCGGCAATGGTCAGCAGTGCGACGATCCTGCCACACAATTGCCGGATAGATAGGCTCGCCGGTTTTTTTATCCCAGACAATTGTTGTTTCCCGCTGGTTGGTTATGCCAATGCCGATGACACTAGATGTGTCGTCCACCTGTTTAAGCGCATCGCGACACACCTGAGAAGTGGCTTGCCAGATTTCCTCCGGATCGTGCTCCACCCAGCCATTGGCGGGATAATGCTGCGCAAACTCCTGCTGCGCGCTTGCCACCGCCGTGCCATCGGGTGCAAAAATAATCGCGCGACTGCTGGTCGTACCCTGATCGATTGCCAAGATGTAATTGGTCATGGAGGGTCCCTCGACGATTGTTTTTAGAAAGNNAAAACTGTGATTTGTAGAGAGCTTATGAAGCCAGCATCGGAGGGAGTTTAGCAGGATCGTCTTTGCGCTGCCCGAGGCAGCGGCTCGAGGGTTTGTAGTGATGCAGACAGAAAGGGTGCGCCTAACAGACGCACCGCGACGAATTTACCACCCTAGAATTGGCCTTATTGCCATTACCAATTCCGTCGCCATGGCTTGGTGGCCGGACACCAGCGGGTGCCAATCACAGCCCAATTGTGATTGCGGCGGATGAGTGACCTGAACAAAATGCACTTGATCATTACCCCTGCTGCGCTGCTGCTGCGTCGCTGTCTGCATGCGAGACACCAACTGCGGCAGCGAACTATCGGCAAGTAAAATGATTGGCAGATATCCGTAGGCGGTTGTGACCTGATTGATCAGGCCATGAATACCTTGAATAAATACCTCCGCAGAAGGCTGTGGCTCCGTACTGTGGTCGTTGGTGCCCAATTTAATGACGACCAAGTGAGGCACCCAGGATTGGAAATTCCAATTTAAATCGGAGCGCTCCATCACTGTCCTACCGTAATAAAATGGCATTGGCATTGCGCTGGTGGTATTTGCATCGCCGTAATTACGCACCGCGCCAAAACCCGAAATGGCGATGGAATGACTTTCCGCTTGAAGGGCTTTTGCCGCAATAGGCGCGAAAGATAAATAGCTATTTTCATAGGGACGGTACACGCCACCACAATCCAGCGCAGGACCCTCGTTGCCATAACCCACGGTGTACGAATCCCCGATAAATTCGATTCTTCGCGTCGGGCGAGGCGCTAAATCTGTTAATTGCCCGCCTTGAGGAAGGCGTATTCCAAGAAATCGTCCCGAACCAAAATTAGGGCCGGTGCGCTTGGTCACTAAAATTCGATGCGCGCCCGATTGTAAGTCAAACGGATAGCTGGATGTGCCGCTGCCAGTGGCAATTGTGCGAAGGTATTGCCCGTCAACAAAAACGTTGTAATCGTTTTTTCCATCATTAAATAGAAGCTCAACTCGCGGCGCATTGACGGCAAATTCGATTTGCGTATTCGCCCAGTCGTACAGCGCAGCGGAAGAATCAACCTGCACCCGCCCGGTGTAGCGGATTCGGGGATCATTTGGAGAAATGG
>DJFQ01000102.1:20038-20163 GCA_002432095.1 Marinagarivorans sp. UBA5868
CCGGCCAAACCAGACAAGGTGATTGCCATACAAATGGCGATTGCGCGGAGCGCGGAGCAGTTATGGAGTAGCATGTAGAAACCTGCAGTAGATGGGATGCGTTATTTTGTCATACATATTATGCG
>DJFQ01000102.1:20211-22027 GCA_002432095.1 Marinagarivorans sp. UBA5868
TTTTTGGCAGCTTCCCGAGCCTCTTTCATTTTGCGCATCGCTATTGAGAAACTCGACCGCATTCGTGAGACTGCAAGCGTCAGTTGGTCAATCTCATTAACGCTCTCCGGAGAAAGATGAGCTGCGTCGATTTCTGCCTCTTTTCCTTTGGATATAGATTCTGCCACGTGGGTAATTTTTCTTACCGGTAAAATCACGGCCTGACGCACAAACCATAATATGGGCAATATCGATAGAAAAATCACTGCCGCTTCGGCAAAGCTGAACATAGCCAGAGTGCTTTGCAGCACCGTTCTTTTGGGTAAGGTGACGCTGATGACCCCGGCGAGATCTCCCTCTTTAAACCCAAACCCGCGCTCGGAACCATAAACCTCAAGAACATCCTGCGGCGCTTTGGCAGGGTCGCCGTGACAGCTTATGCAGGACGCTACGTGAACCACCGGAGACGCAAAGCGATACACATCTTTGCCGTGCTCCGAATACTGCGGGAGGTTTCCCTTGCGAATGGCTTCCAACGCCCGCTGTTCGAACGCATCGGGAGCGTTGTTTGGATTCATTACATTGTGGGACGTCATGCGGAATTTTGCCGGCGATTGAGATTGCGCGACCACTTCGGAAAACTCTCGTGTCGCCAGCGCCGGATTTTTGGAATAAAAGTGAAAAACTTTTTCCGGCTGGCCGACCTCGTGCACCTCCATCCGACTTAAAAAATCCTGATTTTCAGCCCGCGTCCAGACTCTGCCGGATCGAGATACCCAGGCGCCAAAAGCCTCGACGTTGGCAACCACGGTTTTCGCCTGTGATTCCAATTCCTGGTAATACATATTCTGCAAAATAAAAAAATACGCCGCCGCGTTCGCTACCAGCACAACGATCAATAATAAAAAAAGCTGAGCAGTGATAGGCATTCTGCGTCTTAACATGTTCGACCCCGTTCTTTTATTGTTATTGCTGTTCTTTTATTTTTGTTACCGTTTATTCTATTTTCCCCCCGATTTTGTATCGTTTTTAAAGGTTGTAGACGCAACTATCAGGAGGCGATCTTATTTCGCTGAGCAACCAGCAACAAGCGCTCTACATCGTGAATAAACCGTTGCCGCAATACCAAGTTATCGATGTTTTCGGCCAGGCATTTTAAATATCGCCGAAAAGCGGTGGGGCCGCGCCACTGATTCAGTTGCCATAACTTGAGAGTGTCTTCTATAAGAACCTCCCCAATGGGGCCAACCTCTTCGATAAACCGCTGATTGATATCGTGCAACAGCGCGCTTCCAGAATCCGGGTGTGCCATATTGACTAAAACTCCACTAGCAAAACAGATTCCCTAGTATGGGCGAGCGAAAACAAGTTTGCTTTCATCCACTGCACTCCACCGCTGCCACCATGATGAATATCATCTTTGTGATGACAAGCAGATCACAGAATTGCGTTTCACCTAAGTTGTTGAGCACTCGCCACGATTTCAATCGCAGCGCCGCGATAGATCAAAATTTACCCAAAGCGGGCTGAGTGCAAAAAGCAGAACTGAAAGTGGCTGTCTGGTAGGGGGTGTTTATCGCGCCTCGAGGAGGGGACACCCTCGTCCTTGAGTGGTAGCAACGGATTAAATTTTCTGCAAACCGAATTGGCGGATTTTGTTGATCAATTCGCGATTGGTGGGTAACTGACTCAGCAGCTGGGATTTAATGCGCGTAAGTTTATCGAAATACGGCTGACTGACTTGTTGATCGACCGGCTCTCCTTTAAGCGCAGTGCGAAACCCCATTCCGTACAGCACATATTGCCAGCTGGCTGCAGGAAACATTTCTTCCGCCAA
>DJFQ01000102.1:22040-24323 GCA_002432095.1 Marinagarivorans sp. UBA5868
CTTTGATTAAAGCGCTTGGCAACAATATCCATAACCGCTCTGTTTGAAGGCAACTCCGCGCTGATCATCGCGGCCGACATTTCCACCAACACCAGTGCCGAGGCTTCAAGCGGCTCGATAAAACCGGCAGACATACCAACGGCAACACAATTTCGATGCCAGAACTGGGCGCGGTGGCCGGGCTTCATCGGGATTTTGCGGATGGTCAGCTCATCGGCATTGTGACCAGGGCTCGCATTTATATAATTCACCAAATCCGCGTAGGCCTCGTCGTCGCTGCAATGTGTGCTGGAATAAACGCTGCCGACTCCCCGTCGAGTGGGCAAACCAATATCCCAAATCCACCCGGCTTTATGCGCCGTGGAAATCGTATGCGACGCAATAGGGTATTCCTCGTCGGGATAAGGAACCTGCACAGCAAGTGCGCAGTCGTTAAACAGTATATTTTTTTTGTCAATCAGCGGAACGTCGTAATGTCCGCCCAACAATACGCTGGCGAAGCCGGAACAGTCGATAAACAGGTCGCCGGCAATCTCCCCATGCGCGCGAGTTACCAGCGCACGTATATCACCATCATCAGAAGTCAAAACACTGTCGACGTGATCAACTATATTTTTTACGCCGAGTTTCTCCGTGCAGTGCTTTTTGAGAAAAACGCCAAGCTTTTCGGAGTTGAGGTGATAGGCGTAATTGGCGATGGCTTCATATTCGGGAGTTTTAATTTGTTTGGGCGCCAGGCCCGCATCACAAACAGCGCCCTGAAAACACACCGCGTCGCAAAATGACTGTCCGCTGTCTTGTTGCTGCCAGGGACCAATAAGACTTATCTCATGAAATCCGAGCGGCAATACTAATGGGTGATAATAATAATCATGCTCTGCGCCAGAGACCCATTTCGCAAATTTAGCGCCCTGCTTGAAAGATGCATCGCATTGGGTAAAAAGATCAGTTTCACTCACCCCCATTTTTTTAAGCGTCGCGCGCATGGTGGGCCAGGTGCCCTCGCCAACGCCAATGGTCGCGACGCTGGGGGATTCGATTAAGGTTATTTGGAAGTGCGGATTCTTATGACACNNTTCTTATGGCACTGATGCTCTGCGGCAATTACACCCGCCGTAAGCCAGCCGGCTGAGCCACCGCCGAGAATGACAATATGCTTGATGGGTTCTGCGGTCTTTATTTTATCGAGCATAGTTTTTCTCTCGAATCACAACTAAATGCATTTTTATGGCAAACGGTAGAAGATTTATTCGAGCGTTTAAGGTTGCAGTGCAAGATAGAGTTTGTTGAGCTTCGCTCGACGCGCATTCTGTTAAATGTGATTTCCTGAAATAAGTTTGTTCTTGTTCTCAATCAGCCGATAAAATTGTCCCGTGGATGCAACGATCATATGCAACGGAGTTAAATAACCACTGCGCTGCAAGCGCACCAGTTTATCGCTCTCTAGACTGTTCAGCTTTTTTTCATCAATGGTGTAAAAACCCTTCACTGAGCGCTTGTCGCCATTGCCGAATGTGACCTCTATTGGCATAGGTATTAATAAATCGAGTGCCACTAAAGTTTCGGTAAACGTTTTGGTTGCACGTTCCGCGGCCAAAAGATCGCTCAGCATGCGTTTAACATCTTTAAGGTACGCAGTCTCACCGCCTTGCGCGTCAAACATGGCAGAGCCTTGCTCTCGCGTCACACAAGCGGCTTGTTCGTCTATGCAGATAACGCTTCGACCCTCATCGTAACCGATAAAAAAAGGTTGGCGTAGCACGTTCAATGGTGTGTAGATTCCAGTCCAAACCCCATTTTGCCAGAATAAATTTTCCTTCGGGTCGAAGCCGAGCACGGCCACACACACAAACCTGCCGGTTTCCTCGTGCTTAGTGAACACGATTGGGAATTCGATAACGAGCTTCGGAAATTCGGATATCACCACAGGCACAATTCGCTCGTTGGCACCTTGCGCTTGCAAAGCGTCCGTGTTGATTTTGAGCTCTCTATGGGCACTGGGGTCCAGCGCGACATATTTCGTCATCTTGCCATCCCTTTGGATACTTATGTTTTATCTTGACTCGATTTATTGCGGATAAAAAAAGTCGCTGCATAGCAGCGACTAAGACAAACAACGACTACCTGGGGATAGATAATCGATTATTCGCTTGCGCGAATGAACTGGTTCATATCCTGAAACGCCCTCCCTGGCGTTTCGCGGAGCACTAACTAAAAACTCGCTCTCACGCCCAATGCCCAGCGTGTGCCACTGTCCTCCATCAGCAAAAGATGGTTGTCATA
>DJFQ01000102.1:24332-25803 GCA_002432095.1 Marinagarivorans sp. UBA5868
TGAGGTCGTAAGATGCGCTTAGATCAAGTTGGCTGTAAGCTTCCACAAGCGTGGGGCCGTTGCCCTGGGTCTGAGTCAGATCTTGGACAAACTGATCACGCCAATTGTAGGCCAGACGAAATTGAATACCGTCCTTATCGTAAAAGCCTACCAGGTTAAACGAGTCGCTTAAGCCTGTAAGAGCAAACGTCTGGGTGATGTCGGCGGGGTTCAATTCCGCGTTGCTATCGACCAGCGTGGCATTAAAGATTGCACCGAAGCCAGATTCCCAGAATGTGTGTTGAACCGCGAATTCCAGGCCGTCTACGCTCGCCGTTTCACCGTTGGTGGGGTATGTATCTGTGAATACCGCAATCCCATCCTCGGGGTCTGGATCTCGATCATTGGTACCTGTAGTCGGATCGGTCAAAGTACCAGTGGGAGTTTCAAAGGTAATATCCTGCTGGACGTTGACGATAAAATTAGACACTTCTTTAGCGAAATAGCCCACGCTCATGTAGCTCGCATCGCCGTAATACCACTCCCAAGAAAGGTCAAAATTTTCGGAAGAAAAAGGCTGTAACTGAGCATTGCCCGAGCTGGTGGTAAAGTCGCCGCCCTGCCGGCTGGTGGTGATGGATGTAATAGGCACCAAACTGAACAGGGTTGGCCGAGTCAAGGTTTTGGATGCCGCGACACGTACCAGCATATCGTCCGTCAGCTCCATGCTGGCGCTCATACTAGGTAGTATGTTTCCGTAGCTGTCTTTTTCGCTGATGGGGTTGGCATCTCCATAATTCACCTTCATTTCGGTAGCATCTACAGCTGCCAAGCTGAGCACCGTACTTTCGGTGCCTGAGACCTCGGTGTCTGTCTCCTCAATACGAACACCAGCAGTTGCGGTTACCGGGAGACCGGCCAGTTCACCAGCAAAATCTAATTCCAAGTAGAAGGCCAGAGTTTCCTCGGTTACTTCGAATGAATCATTCAGTCGACGCGCGTCGTAATTCAGTATCGCAGCAGGGTCTTCCAATTTCTGATTTGCTACGACCGCATCAAAATTATCGACGTAATATTGCTCAAGGTAATTTTGTAACGCTACATCGTCATGTATTAACCAAGACGTAGGCATACGACCTGAGCCGCTGGCGTCGCTTAAAAAGTCACTGCCCGCATCGAAAAGCCATTGCATATCGTTGCTGATGGGTGGGATATCGGGGTAGCCCGCGATTGTCGCATGCACTCCGTCCTCGTTTTCCCAGCGCTGCATGTCCTTGGTCTCGTTACTGAACTGCATGCCGAACTTGGCTGCTACAAAGCCATTCGAGCTGTCTTCGTTCCACGCGCCGTCAATTTTGAATTGAGTCACTTCGTCATCAACCGCCCAGCCGCGTAAGATTTGGACGTGGGGTTTCGTGTTGTTGGGGTCCCAAAAATCGCCGACGCCGTCTGGTGCTTCGTAATTGTCATCGCTCGGATCGAGATAGGCCAC
>DJFQ01000212.1:0-1268 GCA_002432095.1 Marinagarivorans sp. UBA5868
TTGCGCGCGAAAATCAAAACCGCGAGCCTGATTACTGGCTCGCGCATGATCGACCTGGGTTTTCCTGCAGATCCTTCACCGGGTGAGTTCATTCGCTCAGCGCAATTCGCCGAAATCCCCACTGTGGATGACGCTGCCGAAGATTTGGAACAACAGCTGGGCGCACTGACAAAAAAAATCAATCAGATCCCACTGGACAAAATTGGTACTGATATCTCCGAGAGCCTCACCAGTCTCAATAACATGCTCAAGGTTCTGGACGAGCGCAATACTGCCGTCAAGCTGGATAAAACCCTCGGCCATGTGAGCGTTGCCAGCGAGCAGTTGGAGGTTACTATGCAAGAAGCACAACTCGCGATGCGGGATATGGCGGTGACTCTGAAATCTGTGGATGCGGTGCTCAGTCCCGACTCGCAGACTCAGTACGAATTGCGCAGCATGTTGCAGGCGGTACAGACCGCGGCGGAAACCATGGAGCGGCTGGGCGAAAAATTAAATCAAAAACCAAACGCACTGATTTTTGGGGAAAACTGACATGCGCTTTTTATTTGTTGTTGCGGTGATATGGCAGTTGGTGGCCTGCGCATCGGCACCGGAACATTTGCAGCGCTACACGTTTGCAGCAAGCGCAGCAGACGTTGGTGGCGAACCTCTGCCATTGGCCGGAGGTCTGGGCGTTGGTCCGGTGGAATTGCCCGAATTCTGGCGGCAGCGCGAAGTGGTGGTGATCGAGGACAATCGCATTCTAACCAGTGACCGGCATTTATGGGCAGGGGATCCTAAGCTTGCGATCAGCCGCGTCATTGCCGCCAATTTAAGCCGACAATTGCATCTCACTGATGTCTGGGCGCACCCCTGGGATTCGCGCACCAAACCGCAAAAACAAATTGTGCTGGTAATCGAATCTTTCGGCGGTGGTTTGGGAGAGCCGGCGGAATTAATTGCCAAGTGGCGGCTCACGGATGATTTTGGCCTGCGTCCCATTGCGACCGAACGGCAGAAATTTTCTGCAACACCGGGCGACCGCTCTTATCCTGCCTATGTGGCGGCACTTAACCAGATGATTGATGACTTATCGAAGGCTTTGGAGCAATCCGTGCGGCAGAATTTTAACGTCCAGCCTTAGTCCTGTCGGTCCGGTCCGAATACAACCTTCAGCCATTTCCATAGGGAATTTCCCGCTGTCAGGTATTTATCCAGTTGCTTCTGGTTCTGCCAATAAAAATCCCCTTTGCGAAACAAAAATTCGCGTTTCAGCATGCGTCTGC
>DJFQ01000212.1:1317-6989 GCA_002432095.1 Marinagarivorans sp. UBA5868
CCTTTGCAAACAATTACCTTCGCTCCCAACCAGACATTATTTCCCAGCACCACCGATTTGGTGCAGCGGAATGGCCGGGTGCGGTTGTAGAGGCCGTGCCAGTCACAATCGTTGATGCTACACTCCGCCGCGATCATGGTATTAGCGCCAATGCGGATAGATTTGGCAGCGGTAATTTCCACCCCCGGCGCAATAAGGCAGTAATCCCCAATATCAATCGAGCCTTGTCCTTGCCGACCCGACCAAGTCGTCAACCGCACGGGTTTGGTCCGATGGCTGATCAGGTGCAGATAATCTCCCGCGTAAATATTTTTGCCATGAATTTCGCAGGTATGCGGTTTGATGATCATCGGGTGAATTCCCAGGCGGTCGAACTGCGGCAACACGAAACGCTGGACATACCAGTGATTGATGCGGGAATTAAAATACTTAATAAAAAAAGGTCGGTGATCTTTGCGCACGGAACAATTCACATTAGAAAAATTAAATAATGGTCACAATGAACAACAATAAAATAATGGCGCTGCATCAGGCCATTGAGGAACACCAGATTAAAGGTTTTCTTGCGCGGGATGAAGCAGAAGCGCTGTATGACCTGGCGTTGGCCAGCGCGCCGCTTGGCCCATGTCTGGAAATCGGTTCCTACTGCGGCAAATCCACCGTCTACCTTGGTACCGCCTGCCGGGACAGAGACACCGTATTGTTTGCCGTCGACCATCACCACGGTTCGGAGGAGCACCAACCAGGGGAGGAATATCATGACCCTGAGCTTTTCGACACATCAGTCGAGGCGATCAATACATTCCCTTCATTGCGCCGCACACTAGCCTTATTTTCTCTGCAGGAATCGGTCGTGCCCGTGGTTGCGCCGTCGCAGGTGGTGGTAAAAAAATGGGCAACTCCGCTGGGTTTGGTTTTTATTGATGGTGGCCACAGTCACGAGCAGGCACTGACGGATTGCATGTCGTGGGCAGATAAAATCGCATCGGGCGGACTGTTGCTGATCCACGATATTTTCCCTAGCCCCCAGGATGGTGGCCAGGGTCCCTACCTGGCGCTTCAGGCGGTGGTCGCCCGAGGTAATTTTTACTGGGAACAGTCAATTAACTCCCTGGGTGTTTTGCGCCGCCGCTAATAACGGCGATTGGCCGATAATTTCTTTCTGCATTTCCTTCTCCTTCTGGCAACTTGAGGACGCTGTACTATCCTCAGGAAATCGTTTGTTGGTTGCTCTCTTTTTTTGCAAGGCTTTCCATGATAATAAGGATTTATGTGCCAATTGCCGTTGGCAGCGTGATAACTATTTTCACGCTGGCATTATTTGGCGCGAATTTCTCTTTTTCGATCCGCTTTGCCTTAGGTTTTATTGGAATGGCCGGCGTGATTTTATTAGCGATCGCAACTAACTCGGCTATAGCCGAGGGCTCGCGGACCGATACGCTCCTGCAAGAAAATGAACAACTGCAAACCAAATTAAAAAAACAGTCCGCAACTTCTTCGCTTAAATTTTTCATCTTGCTATTGCCAGCTTGGGAACGTCAGTTGCGCTTGGTCCAGGATCAGTCCGAAGCGGCGATCAATGAGCTTACCGGCAAATTCTCGCGAATTTATGAGCAACTGCAAAAAGCATTGGGCGCCTCGGAAATGACATCTAGCGGTAGCAACAGCACCGGCGGACTCGGCAGTGTTTTGCGCCATTCGGAGCGCGATCTTTCCGGGTTGGTGGTAAGCCTGAAGTCCAGCATGGATGAACAACACGCACTGGTCGCGGAAATGAATACCTTGACCACGATCACCGATGAATTAAAAAGTATGGGGGAGGAAGTGGCCGGCATCGCTTCACAAACCAATCTTCTAGCGCTCAACGCGGCTATCGAAGCCGCCAGAGCTGGAGAGCACGGCCGAGGGTTTGCGGTAGTTGCCGACGAAGTCCGCTCATTGTCGTCGCGCTCCGGCGACGCAGGGCTGCGCATTAGCAAGCGAATCAAACAAGTAGATGATTTATTAAAGGCGGCATTTGCGACGATGGAAGAAATCTCCGCCAAAGGCAACCGCTCCGTCGCGCTATCGGACGAAATGATTCAAAAAGTCATCGGCGAATTCCGGGAATTCGGTGAGCGCTTGTTTCACGCCTCGGACATTCTTACCAGCGAGAGCAACCATGTGCGCGAGGAAATCCAACAAGTGTTGATTTCCCTTCAATATCAAGATCGTGTCCGCCAGATCCTCGAACAGGTCATGAAGGACATGCATAAGCTTGTGATACAAATGACCCAGGATACGCTCGACTTTGACAAGCTCGATATTAATAAATGGTTGGCGGATATGGAGCGCAACTACACCACACTTGAACAGGTTGCAGCACACAACAACCAGCAGCTTCGGAGTGTCTCAGCCGGAGACGCCGGAGTGACCTTTTTTTAATAAAGAATTCGCGCCGACGCCGCGCAATTTACCGATCAGAGGCAATTTACCAATCAGAGGCAATTTACTATCAGAGGCAATAGTTCATGGCGAAAACCATAATGATTGTGGATGACTCTGCGAGCATTCGGCAGGTCGTCTCACTTACGCTCAAAGGCGCAGGTTACGATGTGACGGAAGCCAGCGACGGCAAAGAGGCATTAACCAAATTGAGGGGCCAAAAAATTGGGCTGTTTATCTCGGATGTGAATATGCCGAATATGGATGGCATTAGTCTGGTGCGCGCGTTAAAAGGTTTGCCCGAGTACAAGTTTACGCCGATCGTGATGCTGACCACTGAGGGCGCGGAAGCCAAAAAGCAAGAAGGCCAAGCGGCGGGCGCCAAAGCATGGATCGTTAAGCCATTTCAGCCGGCCCAGCTTTTAAAAGTAGTTTCCATGTTAATGACGTAACGGGGCGCGAATATTTTTGATCTCGGTCGGAAAACGCATTTTTATCTCCAATGCGTTTTGACACCCGGGTCGGTGACTTCTATAAGTAGATAACCAATTAAATAAATTTGTTTGCAGATCAAAAATTGCAGTCTTCGCTGCAGCATCCTTCGCCCTACAGTCCGGCACACCATTATGGCAACGCGTCATCAACCTGACACCACTTCCGATTCCAATCCCAATTGCCTTGCGCTGCAAGGAGAGTTGACGATCTACCATGCGGAGACGCTAAAAGCGCAACTGCTTGCGTTGCTGCAAAAGGGTGGTGAGTTGGAAGTGGACCTTCATGAGGTAACCGAGATCGACAGCGCAGGCATTCAAATATTAATGGCCACCAAAAAAGAATCACAAAAGCGCGGTCTGCAGCTTCGTATTGTCGGCCACAGTCGTCCGGTGCTGGAAATATTCGAATTATTAAATCTGAGTGGTTTTTTTGGCGATCCTGTACTGCTTGCCGGTACGCGGCGCACTAGTGATGCCAAGGGAGAAAGAATATGAACGGTGAATTTGAGCAAATTCTCCAGACATTTATTCAGGAGGCCAAAGAGCTTTTGCAGAACATGGAAGAGTCGTTGCTGCGGCTCGAATCGGAGCCCACCAATCCCGGTGCAATCGCCGCAGTGTTTCGTGCAGCTCACACCATTAAAGGCTCCGCCGGTTTGTTCGGTTTCGATCAAATGGTGGGATTTACGCACATTCTCGAAGATGTTTTGGACCGGGCGCGCGATGGTGATGTCGCAATTGATAAAACCCTGATTGCGCTTTTGCTCGAATGCAGTGACCACATCTACGAATTGCTTAAGGTCACCGTTATTGACGAAGGGACGCTTAGTGCGCAGGCCCAGGAGCGCGAGCGCCAATTGCGCGGCCGGTTACAGGTTTATCAGTCATCGGTTGCGGCGGCGCCAGTCGCCGTCGAGACGCGTGACGCCGCCGGACCGGTAGACATAGTAGCGCGGGAAGACGGTGCGGTGGCCTCGGACCTTTGGCATATTTCATTGCGCCTGGGTCGTGATGTTCTTCGCCACGGCATGGACCCATTGGTGCTGCTGAGGTATCTGGGCGGCCTGGGGCGGATTGTCAGTATCACGTCTATCGCCGATGGTCTGCCGGAATTGAGCGAAATGGATGCCGAGGCGTTTTACGTCGGGTTCGAAATTGATTTTGCCAGCGAAGCCGACAAGGCGACCATTGCCGAGGTTTTCGATTTTGTCCGCGATGACAGCATTATTCACATACTCCCTCCCCACAGCAAAATTGCTGAGTATCTTCATCTGATTCAAAGTCTGCCGGAAGCGGATAATCGCCTCGGCGACATTCTTGTGCAGAGCGGAGCGCTGACTCCGCAGGAATTGGCCGCGGGGTTGGAGCAGCAGCAAGTTCCGCGTGCAGAAGGTACAGCGGAGTTGTTGGGCGAAATTCTGGTTGAGCAGGGAGCGATAGAGCCGCTCATCGTGCAAGCCGCACTGGACAAACAATCCTCCACTAAAGAACAGAAGCGTCGAGAGAGCCACTACATCCGCGTGCAGGCGGATAAATTGGATCGGCTTATCAATCTTGTTGGCGAGCTGGTCATTGCCAGCGCGGGGACACGGCTGATTGCGCAGAACTCACAAAATGCGGCTTTTTATGAATCTGCATTGGGCGTGACCGATCTGGTGGAGGAAATTCGCGATGGCGCATTGCGCATGCGAATGGTGCCTATCGGCGATACGTTTAATCGATTTCAGCGCGTGGTGCGCGATATCAGTCACGAGCTTGGCAAAGAAATCGAATTACAAATCAGCGGTGCGGAAACCGAGGTGGATAAAACCGTGGTGGAAAAAATCAGTGATCCGCTGATGCATTTATTGCGCAACAGTATGGATCACGGCATAGAACCACCGGAGCGACGGATAGCCGCGGGCAAACCGCCGCGCGGCAAACTGACGCTCAATGCCTATCACGACTCTGGCAGTATCGCCATTGAAATCACCGACGACGGCGCTGGCCTTAATCGTCAGCGTATCCGTGAAAAAGCAATAGAACGCGATTTAATTTCCGCCGATGCGATTCTCAGCGATGAAGAAATTGACAACCTGATTTTTGAAGCGGGATTTTCCACAGCGGAACAGGTGACCAATTTATCCGGTCGCGGTGTCGGCATGGACGTGGTGAAGCGCAACATAATGTCTCTGCGCGGCAGTATTCAGATCAACAGTGAGCCGGGCCAGGGCACGCAGGTTCGGATCCGCCTGCCACTCACGCTCGCCATTATTGATGGATTTCTGGTTGGCGTGGGTCATGCCAGTTATGTTGTGCCTTTGGATCAGGTGCAGGAATGTGTCGAGCTTGCGGAGTCGGAACGTGCCGCGGCGCGCAAACACCAGATTCTGAATTTGCGCGGCGAGGTATTGCCGCTGATATTTCTGCGCAGTCATTTTGGTCTCGATGCAGGACAAAACCGGCGGGAAAATGTGGTGGTGGTGCGTTGCGCCGGCTGCAAAGCGGGGCTGGTCGTCGACGAGCTTCAAGGCGAATTTCAGACGGTGATTAAACCACTGGGTAAATTATTTAGCGGTTTGCGCGGGGTGAGTGGTTCGACAATTTTAGGTGACGGCTCAGTCGCGCTGATCCTGGATGTCCAATCGCTGATTCAACTCATCATGCAGAAAGAAAGCCGCAACCCCGATTGGTACGGTGGCGAAACGGGTGTTGCCAGAATTCAACAAGATTACCGAGGAACATTGCAATGAAATGGTTTTATAACCTGAAAAT
>DJFQ01000087.1:0-2624 GCA_002432095.1 Marinagarivorans sp. UBA5868
TTGATCTTGCCGAGAATGTCCACGTTTTCGATTTGCGTGAGTTGGCGTTGCAGGCGCGCAGCGACGTTTGCCATTTCTTTGCCGACGGTGGTCGGGGAAGCCGTCTGGCCGTGTGTGCGCGACAACATCGGCACCTGGGCGTTGTCCAGAGCGAGTTGCTTGATTGCTTGGACAACTTTGCGCAGCTCCGGCACCAAAACTTCGTCACGCCCTTGTTTGAGCATCAATCCGTGAGAGAGGTTGTTAATGTCCTCGGATGTGCAGGCGAAATGCACAAATTCCAGCACATTCGCCAGCTCCGGCTGAGATTGGATATTCTGTTTGAGGAAATATTCCACCGCCTTGACGTCGTGGTTAGTGGTGCTTTCGATTTTTTTGATCGCTAGGGCATCCGCCTCAGAAAACTTCACGACAAGGTTGTTCAACACACTGTTGGCGTCTGAGCTAAAAGCAGGGACTTCGGGTATGCCAGGGTTTACGGCAAGCGCCTGAAGCCAGCGTACCTCCACTTCGACTCGCGCGCGAATCAGGCCGTATTCGCTGAAAATCTGACGCAGCGCTTCTGTTTTGCCGGCNNGGATCAGTCAAACACAAACGCCGCCCAGGCTCTGGACTGCGTGGCAAAAAAGCGCGGATGATACGCGATTTGGCCGTATTTTAGGAGTTGCTCAGCTATTGGCTTGTTTCGCTTGTGCTAAGAGTTGTTCTGCCGCTTCTATCAATTGGTTGCGGCGAAATAGCAGGTGCCATCGGGTGCCGCCAAGTTGCCGCCAAAGCATCGCCGCGCGGATGGCACAGAGCAGCAACACCCGAACCTGATTGGCGACGCGGCTTTGTTGTAAATACTGAGCTTCACCGACTACCTGAACTCGAAATGAAAAGGTGCTGATAGTATCCGCATAGATCGAAGCCAAACCGGCAATCACGTTTTCGTGTGTTGCGCCGAAGTGTTGAACCTGGTGGCGGGATTTATTTAAGCGTTCACCCACTTGGTTTAGCATGGCGCGATTGCGAGCGAGGCGTCGCTGTAAATGCAGTGCTCCAAGACAATAACCAATCAGTGCTGTTTGAGGTGCACCCTTGTTTTTCTTTAGCAGCTCCACGAGCACTTCGTAACCTCGCGCAAGATTATCTGCGTTGCCAAAAACGGCCTCTGTGGAGGAAGGGTTTTGCTCAAACAAGCTGTTTACACAGGTTTCGAAATCCGCGCTTTGCAGATACCCGGTTTTGGCCAGCTTATCCATGAGGTCGACCGCCTGAGTAATGCCGGCGAGCGCAATTACAAGATTTTGCCATTTATCCAAACGACTGCTTCCTGGTTGGTCAACGATTAAATGCGTGTTCAATCACGGCGCCACCAAGGCAAATATCCCTTTGATAAAGGACCACGGACTGCCCGGGAGTAATGGCTCTTTGCGGTGAGATGAATGAAATTTTTAGCTGCGTGTGCTCAACTTCAACTCGGCAAGGCTGATCACTTTGTCGATAGCGTATTTTGGCGTGGCAATCGAATGTTGGAGAGGGTGGCAAACCGTTAATCCAATGAGGTGCCGTTGCTGTCAGACACTGTTTGAATAACAGTGGATGATTTGCACCTTGCACAACGATAAGTTCGTTGGTTAATAAATTCTTCTCCGCCACATACCACGGCTCCTCTTTTTGACCTGCAACGCCGCCAATGCCCAGCCCTTGGCGCTGCCCAATCGTGTGATACATAAGGCCGTGATGCTCGCCAAGCGGTAAGCCGTCCGCCGTTTTAATCAGTCCTGGTTGTGCCGGTAAATACTGTTGCAAAAAGTCTTTGAAGCGTCGCTCGCCAATAAAGCAGATGCCGGTACTGTCTTTTTTGTTATGGGTGACGAGGTCGTATTGTTCGGCAAGCTCCCGCACCCTTGGTTTTTCCATATTCCCGATAGGAAAAAGTGTCTTTGTGAATTCGGTTTCGCCGACGGCATGTAAAAAATAGGATTGGTCTTTGTTGGCATCGAGACCTTTCGCCAAATAAACGCGGCCGCTTTGCTTAACGGTGCGCGCGTAGTGCCCGGTGGCAATTTTATCTGCCCCCAACATTTTTGCGTATTCGAGGAATACTTTAAATTTTATTTCTCGATTGCACAAAATATCGGGATTGGGGGTACGGCCAGCTTGATACTCTGAGAGAAAATATTCAAATACATTGTCCCAATATTCTGCGGCAAAATTGGCAGTGTGTAACTTGATACCCAGTGTGCTGCAAACTTTTTCCGCATCCGCTAAGTCGCGCTTTGCTGTGCAGTATTCGGTTCCGTCATCCTCATCCCAATTTTTCATGAACAGCCCCTCCACTTGGTAACCCTGTTGGAGGAGCAGAAGGGCAGACACTGAGGAGTCTACACCGCCGGACATGCCGACAATGACCTTTGAGTTGCTAGCGGAGAATTGGTTGTTAATCATTTGGTAAATAAAGAGCTCGATATATCGTTACTTGATTTCGGGGTGGACGTTAAAGTGGGCCAGCAGTTCCAGAGGATAAGTTTCGCCGGCCCGAAAGCGGTCAATGTCAGATAGCACCAACGGGCTGCGGAGCTGCATTTTCCGCCGTACAATTTCGTCGTAGGTCAGCCACACTGCCTCAATGATTTCTT
>DJFQ01000087.1:2699-13763 GCA_002432095.1 Marinagarivorans sp. UBA5868
GCCTCAACTAGAGTTTCGTTGGGGTCGAGATGCCCAGCGGGCTGATTGTAAACCTGCCCTACATCGGTATGTTCGTGTACCAATAAAAAGCGGTCATCTTTGGCGATCACTGTCGCGACTGTGACGTGCGGTGTCCAGATCATGGGATACTCAACTTAACGGTGTTGATGGCGATTATTCTTACGGGCAATGTGGATTCTTTCCTGGCGAAAGTCACCCGGAGCTAACTGCCCCAGTTGCCATGGGCCTATTTGAACTCTGATCAATCGCAATGTGGGATGTCCGACTGCAGCCGTCATTCGCCGAACTTGGCGATTGCGTCCTTCGGTGATTGTGAGTTGAATCCAGCTAGTAGGGATGTTGGCGCGATATCGGACCGGCGGTTCTCTCGGCCACAAGTCGGGCGGCTCTATTTGAAGGATTTTCGCGGGGGATGTCACCCCATCTTTGAGCTGTACGCCCTTGGCCAGTTGCAAAAGAGCCGCTTGGTCGGGAATGCCTTCAATTTGGACGAGGTAAGTCTTAGGCATTTTTTTTCGCGGATTCGTAATGGTGTCCTGAAGGTCGCCATCATTTGTCAGCAGCAGTAATCCTTCGGAATCAAAGTCCAGCCTTCCTGCGGGATAAAAATCAGGGAAAGTTGATAAATATGCCGCTAAGGTGGGCCGGCTCGCTTCGGAGTCTGTGAATTGACTCAATACATTGAAGGGTTTGTTGAACAGCACAATTTGCGGCATGGGCGGCGTCAATAAAAGCCGCCATCTTACACGATTGAGGGCAGGGAGGTGCGGGTGACAAAACTACACGTATAGCAATAGAAAACGACCTCCCGTCGGAAAGCTTAAGGACGCGAATAGAGATCGCGATAAACCTTATGCGTCTTCGATAGCGAACTCGGTTTTGCGGCTGTGAGAATTAGCGCTGCCATTCTGACTATTGGCGGCGGAAGAATTTTGGGCGAGCTCAACCACTTTAATGCGTGTGGCGTGCAAACCTTTTTGCCCTTGCACCAGCTCAAACGTAACCGCTTGTCCGGCTTTTAGGGTCTTATATCCGTCCATTTCTATGGAGGAGTAATGTGCAAAAAGATCTTCGCCGCCGTCTTCCGGCAGAATAAATCCGAAACCTTTTGCATTGTTGAACCACTTGACGGTACCAGTAGGCATGACTCGTTCCTTTGGTTGAAGCTGTCCCCTTAAACCTCTCCAATTTTTGGGGAATTTATTCTTATTTAGATGGTCCTTCCCAAACGACCTGTGCAATTTGTAATCAAGGTGCTTTGGGTTGTCAAGTTTTTCTGCAAATGTGGGTCACATTTTGACGTTATTGGGTTTTAGGTGCGTTAAGATAAGGCCCTCCTGTCACACAAGATCGTCTCCTTATCCCATGGGTAATATTGAAAATCTTCAACTACCATTAGTTAAAGCGCGGCTGGTCAGCGCGAGTATGAATGGCGCGGAGGGCGACGACAGAGAAGGTGGTCTGGCGGTTCAAGCGGAGCGACCAAAGCTTAAGCGACCGCCAATGTACAAAGTCGTCATGATGAATGACGATTACACACCGATGGAATTTGTTGTCGAGACTCTCGAAATTTTTTTTGGCATGGATCGTGAAAAGGCCACGAGGGTGATGTTAACCGTACATACCCAGGGTAAAGCGACTTGTGGGATTTATTCTCGCGATGTAGCGGAAACCAAGGCGGCCCAAGTTAATCAATATGCTCGCGACAATGAGCACCCCCTGTTGTGCGAGATCGAAGCGGTTGAGGGGGACGAATCGTAGCTGACTCAATTCAGGTGAAAGGCGATGTTGAGCAAAGAGTTGGAAATTACCTTAAATCTGGCCTTTAAAGGCGCGCGTTCCAAGCGTCATGAATTTATGACGGTGGAGCATCTTTTGCTGGCTCTGATCGACAACGAGTCCGCCGCGAATGTGCTGCGTGCATGCGGAGCCAACCTGAATGTTTTGCGTCAGGAATTGGTGGAATTTGTCGATTCAACGACTCCTCTGATTCCAGAGGCAGATAATGAACGGGAAACTCAGCCGACCCTCGGTTTCCAGCGCGTATTACAGCGCGCGGTATTCCATGTTCAATCATCTGGTAAATCCGAAGTAACTGGCGCAAATGTATTGGTCGCAATCTTTAGTGAGCAGGAGAGTCAGGCTGTTTACTACTTGAAGCAGCAGAGTGTTGCGCGCATCGATGTGGTGAATTACATCACTCACGGCATTACTAAAGTCTCCGGCGAGACCGATCATGGATCCGAATCTGGCCATGAGCAGTCTGACGATGAGGCCGTATCGACTACTACCGAAGGTGGTGCTGGAAACCCGTTGGATTCCTATGCAACCAACCTTAACGAAATGGCGTTACAAGGCCGCATCGATCCTCTCGTTGGGCGCGACTATGAAGTTGAGCGGGTCGTGCAAATACTTGCGAGACGCCGTAAAAATAACCCTCTGCTGGTTGGGGAAAGCGGCGTAGGTAAAACGGCAATTGCGGAAGGTCTCGCGAAAAAAATTGTCGACCGAGAAGTTCCGGCTATTCTGACCGACAGTGTTGTGTACTCTCTTGATCTCGGCTCGCTGTTAGCAGGCACAAAATATCGAGGCGACTTTGAAAAACGTTTCAAAGGTTTGCTTGCAGAATTGAAAAAACGAAAAAAAGCGATTCTGTTCATTGATGAAATTCACACCATTATCGGGGCCGGCGCTGCATCGGGCGGTGTAATGGATGCCTCCAATTTACTGAAGCCACTGCTTACCACAGGCGATCTACGCTGCATTGGCTCGACCACTTTTCAAGAATACCGCGGCATTTTCGATAAAGACCGCGCCCTGTCGCGTCGCTTCCAGAAGATTGATGTCAACGAACCCTCGGTTGACGATACATACAAAATTCTGCGAGGCCTCAAGTCTCGTTTTGAAAAGCATCACAATCTCAAGTACACCGACGCTGCGCTTAAGGCAGCGGCTGAACTGTCGAACAAGTACATTCATGATCGGTTCATGCCGGACAAGGCTATCGACGTGATTGATGAGGCTGGTGCTTATCAACAGTTGCAACCGGTCAGCAAGCGTAAGAAACAAGTTGGCGTCAGGGATGTTGAAGATATAGTGGCTAAGATTGCGCGAATACCCGCTAAGACGGTTTCGTCCTCTGATCGGGAGCAGTTAGCGAAGCTAGAAGAAGTTCTTCGCATGACTGTATTCGGGCAGGAGGAGGCGATAGAGGCCGTTGGCTCTGCTATTAAATTATCCCGAGCAGGTTTGTCGAGCCATGAAAAGCCTATAGGCTCCTTCCTGTTTGCCGGGCCGACAGGTGTTGGTAAGACGGAGTTATGCCGTCAGCTTGCCAAAGCTCTCGGAGTTGAATTGGTTCGTTTCGACATGTCGGAATACATGGAGCGCCACACGGTGTCCCGTTTGATCGGCGCCCCTCCCGGTTATGTCGGGTTTGATCAGGGTGGGCTGCTGACCGAAGCGGTAACCAAGCAACCTCACAGCGTGGTGCTGCTCGACGAAATTGAGAAGGCGCATCCAGACGTGTTCAATCTCCTGTTGCAAGTCATGGATCATGGGAAGTTAACGGATAATAACGGACGAGTGGCTGATTTTCGTAATGTGGTTTTGATTATGACCACCAACGCGGGCGCAGAAGTTTCGAGTCGTGCCTCTATCGGTTTCACTCACCAGGATCATTCTACGGATGCCATGGAGGTTATTAAGAAGACGTTTTCTCCGGAGTTTCGCAACCGGTTGGATGCGATTATCCAGTTTGGCTCTTTGACGATGGAGGTCATCCGCACGGTGGTGGACAAATTCCTTATGGAATTGCAATCACAGCTGGATGACAAAAAGGTCACGCTTGAGATCACGGATGCTGCGCGCGCTTGGCTCGCTGTAAATGGTTATGACGCCAAAATGGGTGCTCGCCCGATGGCGCGGATCATTCAGGAGAAAATCAAAAAACCATTAGCCGAGATGGTGCTTTTCGGAGCGCTTAGCGAGAAAGGCGGTGTAGTGAAAATTGATGCTCGGGAGAGTGGGCTGGAACTTGCAGTTGTCGAGCCCTAGAGCTTAAAGGTTGTGGAGTCTCGGCTCCACAACCTTAATCTTATGATGGCTAGGCTTATGATATGGATAGAGCCTAATGATAATCAGGGCTTACGACGGCTAGTAGAGTCTTATCATGATCAAGTCGACTAAATGTATGGTCGCTAGCGGGCCCGATAGGTAATTCGCCCCTTGCTCAGGTCATATGGGGTCATCTCAACTTTTACTTTGTCACCAGTGAGAATGCGTATGTAGTTTTTGCGCATCTTGCCGGAGATGTGCGCAGTCACCACATGTCCATTTTCCAGTTTTACGCGAAACGTGGTGTTCGGGAGGGTATCAATCACTTCTCCCTCCAGCTCAAAATTATCTTCTTTCGCCATTCGGCTTTTTCCTCAGGTTAACCCGCTTCATTGTTGTCAAAGGTTGGGTAGAGTAAGCAGACGCGAGGGCGCCTGTTAAATGAAGGCGGCAATTTTGCCTGAATTGATGGAAGGTTCCAAGGGCGGAAAAGTTTTTTTCTAGGGATTGCTCATGGTCTTAACGGACTGTCATTTAACCAATCGTTACCCAACCGTTGTTAATGAACATATCGATAGGGCGATATTGGTTCTTGTAACGCATCTTTTCACATTCTCTGATCCAGTAACCTAGATAGACATACGGCAGTTTCAATGTCTGAGCGAGCTCCACTTGTCGTAAAACCGCCAATACGCCGAGGCTGCGGGATGGCTCATTGGGATTGAAAAACGTATAAATAGCCGACAAACCCTGGTCCAGACGGTCCGACACAGCGACGCCGAGAAGTTTGCCTTCTACCCGGAATTCGATATAGCGAGTCACTCCCCATTCTGCGCTTAGAAAATCCTCGTATTGGTCGCGTGTTGGAGGATACATGTCTCCGTCCGCGTGGCGGGAGTTGATGTAGTTCTCGTAAAGTTCGTAATGTTCGTCGGTATTGATGTTGTCGGTAAGGGTGGTGATGACATCTTGGTTGCGCTTCATGCAGCGCTTCTGCGTCCGGTTCGGCTCAAATAATGAGACTGGAATACGCACAGGGATACATGCATGGCAACTCCGGCAGTTGGGACGATAGACGTGCGCGCCGCTGCGTCGGAAGCCGAAGTCGGAGAGTTCGCTGTAGATCCTGGCATTCATGGTCAGCATAGGATCCACAAAGATCGTCGTCGCCGAGCGGTCTTTCAAGTAGCTGCACGGATGTTCATGCGTGGCGTAAAGCTTGATCGAGGATATGTCCATCGTCTGAGATTAGTTTCTTCTTGGCTGCATGCCAAATGGTTTGCATGTCCTTTATATGAGGTTCTCGACATGCGTGGGACAAAAGTTTCTCAAATGTCGGTCTGGATACATTACGCGCGCCCATGGTGAACAGGTGCTCGCTCGCTACTTGCGCATCAAATAGCTCAAATCCATGCCGATGAAGGAATCGCGATAGCCTGATGAGGGCAAACTTGGAGGCATTGTCTGCCATGCTGAACATGGATTCGCCAAAGAACGCTCGGCCAATGGCCACCCCGTATAACCCGCCAACCAGTCGATCTCCGTCCCATACTTCCGCCGAATGCGCGTAACCGGCTTCGTGAAGCCGGTTATAAGCTAGCTGCATATGCGAGCTGATCCAGGTCCCCGATGATGTGGAGCGCGCGCCTGCGCAGGACTCGATCACCCTGGTAAAGCTGGCATCGATGGTCATGGACCAAGTGCTTTGGCGCAGAAACTTTTGCATGCTTCTGGAGCAATGAACTTCATCCGGGAAAAACACTGTTCGCGGGTCCGGTGTCCACCAAAGAATAGGTTGCCCTGGGTTAAACCATGGAAAAATGCCCTTGTTGTAGGCGGCCAGTAGGCGCGCCACAGACAAATCTCCTCCACACGCAAGGAGGCCGTTTGGATCGTCCAGCGCTTCCCAGGTCGGAGGGAATTCCAGCGAGTCCCTCGCAAGCTGCGGCAGCCGCACCTATTTAAGGTTGTCCAAATATCGCTCAGCATCGAGCGCAGCCATACAACCAGAGCCTGCAGAAGTGATCGCCTGGCGATAAACATGGTCTGCTACATCACCTGCCGCAAACACCCCAGCAATGCTGGTAGCAGTTGCATTGCCCGCAAGACCACTCTTCACCACAATGTAGCCATTATGCATTTCCAACTGACTGGCGAAGATGTCAGTGTTAGGTTTGTGGCCAATGGCGATAAAAATGCCGTTCACCTCGATATTTTGTTCTTTTCCGTCGAGGGTGCTTTTCAGGCGCGCTCCGGTAACGCCGGACTGATCGCCTAGCACTTCCTCTAGTGTGTGATTCCAGAGAATACGGACTTTACCTTCAGCGACACGCGCCATCAGTCGGTCTTGCAGGATTTTCTCGGACTTGAGTGAGTCGCGACGGTGGATCAATGTGACCTGGCTACAAATGTTCGACAGATAGAGAGCCTCTTCGACCGCAGTGTTGCCGCCACCAATTACCGCGACTTTTTGTTCTTTATAGAAGAAGCCGTCACAGGTGGCACAGGCGCTCACACCGCGCCCCTGGAACGCTTGTTCGGATTCGAGGCCCAGGTATTGAGCGGACGCCCCAGTGGCAATGATCAGGGCGTCACAGGTGTACTCGCTGCTACCCGTCAGGCGAAAAGGACGGGTTTTCAGATCCACTTCATGAATGTGATCGAACACGATCTCTGTCGCGAAGCGCTCGGCGTGTTGTTGCATTTGCACCATAAGGTCTGGACCTTGCAGATGTGCGTCTCCACCCGGCCAGTTTTCCACCTCTGTCGTGGTGGTCAGCTGCCCACCTTGCTGCATTCCGGTGATCACCACAGGTTTCAGGTTTGCCCTGGCAGCGTATATTGCCGCCGTATAGCCGGCGGGGCCGGAGCCCAGAATAATGAGGCGATGGTGCTGGATGTTGCTCATATCGATATTCCTAATGTGATTTAACGGCAGGCTCACGCACCCAGTTCCGGGCGGGCTACATCTTACGGATTCGACTCTTCGTCATCAATTGCGGCGGCCTGCAAGGCTTGTTCAATATGAGGACTGAAAATCCCTTAAGCAACCCGCTACAATGGGCGCGAATTTAGGCAGGGGGTTCGTTCAGCGCGTGTTCAAGGGCGACTTACTTTAATTAACTGCTTGATATATTTGGTCAATTCTTCTGATAGCGGCATTTAATGATTCGCTGCGTCTGTTAATCGGGACTGCACTTTGAAGTCACAAGCAAAACCAGCAACTGGCGCCGCTAGCCAACCAACCGCTACATCAGGCCTGTTTAGTCGGATCGTGCGGGAAGGATTTCTGCTGTTGACCGTGGCCGTTTGCGCTTATTTGGGGCTTGCACTCCTATCTTACGATCCGCTTGACCCCGGCTGGTCCAAGACGGGCACCAATACGGTAGTGACAAACGCGGGGGGGCCGGCGGGCGCTTGGTTAGCAGACGTTTTCTTTTCGCTGTTCGGCGTGATGGCCTTTTTGTTTCCGTTGATGCTGGCCTATCAGACATGGTGCGTTTTGCGAGACAAACGCAATCTGCGTGACCCGTTGCTCGTAGCGGTTCGCACCGTCGGTCTCTGCTTGGTAATGGTGTCTGGTACGGGATTGGCGGTGCAATACGCTGGTGATATGGCCACCGCACTGCCTGCTTCATCCGGCGGCATATTGGGAATTAGCGTCGCTGGAGCGGCGGACAGCACCTTCGGCGTGATTGGTGGAACGCTACTGTTGGTCGCCAGCTTTCTTTTTGGCTTGACCATCTTTGTCGATCTTTCCTGGATTGCTCTCATCGAACACATAGGCAAGGCGGTGCTCGGAACTTTGAGCCTGATGCGACGCCGGTTAGTGACTTGGCAGAAGCGTAGAAAGGAGCGCCGGGAAGTGGCGGAAGTGGTCCACAAACGTCGTGAGTCAGTTAAAGAACATACAAAGAAGCTCGAACAGCGCATTCCTCCCACCATTACCGCACTGCCCAAGCCGCAGCCACCCAGCCCTAGAGTGCAGAAGGAAAAGCAGCAGTCGCTTTTTGATTTGCCGGTGTCAGGCTCACTGCCGCCAGTGAGTCTGTTGGATAGTCCAAATAAAAGTGGTAGCAAGGGATATTCCGCAGAATCCCTTGAAGCGATGTCGCGCTTGCTGGAATTGAAACTCAAGGATTTTGGCATCATCGCAGAGGTGACGGAGGTGCTGCCAGGTCCGGTGGTGACTCGATTTGAGATTCAACCCGCACCTGGTGTGAAGGTCAGCCGTATCACCAACCTCGCCAAAGACCTTGCTCGCTCCCTCGCAGTGATCAGTGTGCGGGTAGTGGAGGTCATTGAGGGCAAATCGGTTGTAGGGATCGAGATTCCCAACCAAGAGCGTGACATGGTTCGGTTGTCGGAAGTGATTTCGTCTGGTGCTTACGATAAATCTCGCAGTCCTATAACCCTCGCCCTTGGTCATGACATTTCAGGACAGCCAATCGTCGCGGATCTTGCCAAGATGCCTCACCTCCTGGTGGCCGGTACTACCGGGTCGGGTAAATCAGTCGGTGTAAATGCCATGCTGCTCAGCGTGCTCTACAAGGCTACTCCAGAGGATGTGCGTTTGCTGTTGGTAGACCCGAAAATGTTGGAGCTTTCTGTGTATGAGGGTGTTCCTCATCTATTGGCTCCGGTTATTACGGATATGAAGGATGCTGCCACCGGGCTGCGCTGGTGTGTGGGCGAGATGGAACGCCGCTACAAATTGATGGCAGCGCTGGGGGTGCGGAATCTGGCGGGCTACAACAAAAAGGTTGGCGATGCGATCAAAGCGGGCACTCCAATTCCAGATCCATTATGGCGCCCGGATGAGGCTGGAATAGGCGTTGATCAGGCACCGGAACTAGCGACCTTACCCTTTATTGTTGTCGTGATCGACGAATTCGCCGACATGATGATGATCGTCGGCAAAAAGGTGGAGCAGTTAATCGCACGGATTGCGCAGAAGGCGAGGGCGGCCGGGATTCATATGATTCTGGCGACTCAAAGACCTTCGGTGGATGTAATTACCGGGCTGATCAAAGCCAATATTCCTACACGCATTGCGTTTCAGGTTTCTTCCAAGATCGACTCGCGAACCATTCTTGATCAGGGTGGGGCGGAGCAATTACTTGGCCATGGTGACATGCTGTACCTGCCCCCGGGCACCAGCCTGCCCATGCGTGTTCACGGCGCATTTGTCGACGATCATGAAGTGCATAATGTTGTGGCCGATTGGAAACGGCGCGGGACGCCGAATTATTTGGAAGAAATCTTTAGTGAGGCAACGGAAACAGCATTCATCCCTGGCTTTTCTGAAGAAGGTGCCGCCGGCGGTGAAAGCGATGCCGAGGCCGATCCGCTCTATGACGAAGCAGTCGCATTTGTTACCGAGTCGCGCAAGGCAAGCATTTCCTCTGTGCAGCGTAAATTGCGGATCGGTTACAACCGAGCAGCCCGATTGATTGAACAAATGGAGGCCGCTGGAGTGGTCTCTGATATGAGTTCCAATGGCAACCGCGAAGTACTCGCGCCACCGCCACCCCGTTAACCGATGTAGGAGAGATGGCTTGAAGCTTTTTCTTGTTTTGTTGTTTTGTGCACCATTAAGCGCGTTTGCCGATGCTGCGCAGGATTTGAAGAGCCGGCTGGACACAATCCAGTCACTGCGCGGCCGCTTTACCCAGGCTCTCACTGATAAAACCGGGGCAAATTTGCAGTCGAGCGCCGGAGAATTCGCGCTTCAGCGCCCCGGATATTTCCTTTGGCAGAGCGAAGAACCCTACGAGCAAACGGTCATAGGAACACCCGAAAAAGTTTGGATTTATGATCCAGATCTGGAGCAGGTGACAGTGCGCGGCTCAGAGCAGCAGTCGGATAACAGTCCAGCTCGACTGTTGAGTGGGGATCTGAGCGAGCTGCGCTCGTCTTACGAAGTCTCGGCAAAGTCGAATGATAAGCAGGCCTTTCATCTAGTGCCGCGCACGTCAGACAGCCCTTATAGGTACATTGAATTTACGTTCAGCGGCGACAAACTGGCGACTTTACACTTTCAGGATAAGTTGGATCAGAAGACAGAAATTCATTTTGAACAGCTGCAAACGAACATTTCGATTCCCGCTGACACTTTTGTTTTCACTGCTCCTGAAGGCACGGATGTGATCGTCGATGAATAACGACCTGTTTAGTCAGGCGGACACTCATTATCGACCCCTGGCGGCGCGCATGCGCCCGCTTAATATTGAGGAATATGTCGGCCAGGAACACATTCTCGGTATCGGCAAACCATTGCGTAAAGCGTTGGAGCGCGGCCAGCTTCACTCCATGATTTTATGGGGGCCACCAGGGGTGGGAAAAACGTCTTTGGCGCAGCTAATTACCCACCATATGGATGCAGAATTTATTCCGCTTTCCGCGGTTTTTTCTGGCGTAAAAGATATTCGAGCCGCCGTTTCCGCAGCCCAGGTGGAACGTCAGCGCAGCGGACGTAAAACAGTGTTGTTTGTCGATGAGGTCCATCGCTTCAACAAAGCGCAGCAGGATGCGTTTCTTCCTTTCGTAGAAGATGGCACGGTGGTTTTCGTTGGCGCCACTACAGAAAATCCCTCATTTGAAGTGAACAACGCGCTCTTATCACGCACTCGTGTATACATTTTGAAAACTCTCGAGCTGGATCAATTGGACGAGGTTTTGCGTCGGGCGCTTGTGGATACCGCTAGAGGACTGGGTGATCGCCATTTGGCGATTGCGGAAGATGCAAAAAATATGTTGTTGCGCAGTGCTGACGGTGATGCTCGACGGCTTTTGAATCTACTGGAAGTCGCTGCAGACTTATTAAGTGATGGTGAGACTATTAGTAGCGACACCCTGGCGATGGTATTAACCGCAGACGTGCGTCGTTTTGATAAAGGGGGCGACTTATTTTACGACCAGATCTCCGCTCTTCATAAATCAGTGCGTGGGTCGGATCCCGATGCCTCACTTTATTGGTTTGCCAGA
>DJFQ01000002.1 GCA_002432095.1 Marinagarivorans sp. UBA5868
AATCTGGGTGTTGTCGTGGATGGTAAAGGTGTCATCCCCACCACCGAGCAGGAAACTGCCCGCGCCGGTATCCAGCGTACCCGCCACGTCCAATATATCCGCGCCATCGCCCAGGTCGCCGGAGGCAATCAGTTGCCCGCCCGCATTCACCGTCACAGTATTGCTGCCGGTACTGCCGGTGATGATCGTTGGAGTGGCCCCAGTGGCCTGGACATTACCTGCAATATCCAGGGCAGTGTCGTCCGCCATGGTGAGGGTCGGCGTCTCCAGCGTGCCCTCTATGGCCAGTGCCCCACCATCCAGCGTGGTACCACCGGTGAAAGTCGCGGCACCGGCTAGCGTCGCGACGCCGGCGTTGTTCTTGTCGAGGATTTCAAAGTTGGTGATAGCGTCAAGGTCGATGGTCAGGGCCAAGGCATTGTTAAGCGTCACCGTATCCGCTGCGGTTTCACTGCCCCCGTCAATGGGATTCACCTGCGCCAGCACCGCACCGTCGTTCAGCGTGAGGGTGTCATCCCCCGCACAAAGATTCACCGTGCCCGCACCGCTTACCCTACCTGATACCGCCAGGGTGTCGTCATTGGCACCACAGCCATAGGTGCCGTCCACATTCAGCGTCGCCCCGCTGGCAACTGTGGTATCCAGCGAGCCAGCCGCCGGCGCATTCAATATTCCCGCTGCACCGATGTTCAGGGTGCCGCCCAACACATCCACCGTGGCGAAATCAGAGGTGGCCGGACCATTGATATTCAGCGTGCCGGTGTTGTCTTTCACCAGCTGCTCGAAGTTCACCACGCCGTTCAGCTCTGCTGTGCCGGCAATGTCTGCCGTCAGCGTATCCGTGCCCACACCACCGTCTATGGCGTTGGCCAGACCCTCAAGGCTGGCACCATCTTGCAGAATCAGTGCATCTTCACCATCACCCAGACCAATACTGCCCGCACCACTCACGGTGCCAGCCACGGTGAAGGTGTCCACCAGGGCGCTGCCATTGAAATTGCCGTCAACCGCCAGGGTCGCGCCAGTGGCAACAGCGGCTGTCGTCACGCCGGTGATATCCGCGGCTGCGGCCACAAACAGGGTGCCACCCTGCACCGCCACCGAATTGAAGCCGGACACGCCGGGTCCGTTGACATTCAGGGTGCCGATGTCGCTCTTGATCAGGGATTCAAAGGTACTGACGACACCGAGATTTGCGGTGCCGGCGATGGAGGCGTTCAGGGTATCGACACCCACGCCACCATCCACTGTGCCGATAATCTGGGTGTTGTCGTGGATGGTCAGTGTGTCTGCACCGGCTCCCAGTGCGAGGATTCCACCCGCAGTATCCAGCGTACCCGCCACGTCCAGCAGGTCCGCGCCATCGCCCAGGTCGCCGGTGGCAATCAGGTTACCGCCTGCCGCCACGGTAATGCTGTTGGCTCCGCTGCTACCGGTTATGGCTACCGCTGTGGCACCGGTGTTCTGCAAGGTGCCATCAATATTCAATACCGCGTTGTCGCCCATCGAAACTGCTGGCGTCTCCAACAGATCGTCGATATCCAGTGTGCCGCTATTAAGGTCCACCTCGTTATACGCGTGAGTACCTGTCAGCGTGACCGTACCCGTGTTGTTCTTGACCAGAAATTCAAAATTTGCCGTATCCGCTGCCGCAAAGGTCAACGCCGTAGCAATATCGAAATCAAGGGTATCGCCTGACGTATGGCTGCCGCCATCGAGGCTGCCGGCAAAACCGGAAAGGTCTGCACCATCCTGGATAGTCAGTGTATCGTCGCCATCGTCGAGTGTGATCGCACCGGTACCGTTCACGGTGCCTGCGATTGTCATGCTATCAGCGCCCGTCGTACCGCTGTAGCTGCCATCCACGGTCAGGGTGGCACCGTTTGCTATGGTGGTCGTGACTACCTCATCGATCGCACCGGCAACATCGACATTCAGGGTTCCTGCATTAACATTAACTTCGTCAACGCTGGTAGCCATCGGACCGATCAGGTTCAGTACCCCTAGGCCATTTTTATCGAGCACCTCGAAATTCTGGAACGTATTCGCTGTTGCCGTCGTGGCAATGTCGGCATTTACCCTGTCCGTGTCCGTACCACCATCCACAGTGCCAATAATGGTGGTGTTGGCGCGCACAGTAAGTAGGTCTGCGCCCGCACCCAGCGCGAATATGCCACCGTCAGTATCCAGTGTACCGGCTACATCCAGTTCGTCGGCGCCGTCTCCCAGATCCCCATTGGCAGTCACATTTGCGCCAGCACCAAGAACCACGGTGTCATCCAGCAATCCACCCGCTATCTGCGTCGCAGTACCGGTATTTGCCTCCAATATACCGACCACCTGCAGCGTCGCACCGCCATCGTCGGTGAAGGTAACATCGTCGGTGAGCAGCGAAGCGGGCGTCATTAGCGTGCCGTTTTCGAGCACGACATGGTCGATATCGCTGTTTACTGTCATGGTCGTCACGCCGGCACCACGCTGCACCAGCGAACCATCACCGATGATGTTCTGATTCAATGTGTAGGCGTTGGAGCGGTTTGCAATCAGCGTGGCGCCCGCCGCGACAGTCGCCTGCGTCCCATTACCGAGGGTCCCGGTGGTACCGCCATTGCCGACCTCAAGCGTGCCCGCACTGATTGTTGTTATGCCGGTGTAGGTGTTGTTTGCCGTGAGCGTCAGCGTACCCGTGCCGGTCTTGGTGAGGCCGCCGTTCGTGTTGGTGCTGCGCAGAATGCCACTCATGAGCGCATCGCGATCAGCAAGGCCATCATTCACATGGACGTTGCGGGCGACAGTGCCGAGGTTGATACCATTCTGGAAATCGACCGTGCCATCGGCGGTCACGTAGCCGAACACGAGCTGATGGTTCGTCGGCACGAAGCCGCCACTGTTCCACGTCACCTCGCGGCTGTCGCCGAACAGGTTGACCACTTGGGTGCCGTCCCACGCCGCGAAACCGCCGCTGCCGAACCAGCGCACACCCTGCACGTAACTGTCGTCGTCGAGCGCCTCGAGGCCATATGCCGGTAACGGCCCGAGGCCGTCCGGATCGGCGCCAATCGTGGTGCCGTTGGTGCTCTGGATGGACTCTCCGTTTATCGTGGTCAGACCGCGGAAGAAGCCGCCGCTCGCGTCGGTGAGGCCCAGCACGCCACCTGTATTGTCACCGTTGACTTCGAAACGGATCACGCTACTGCGCTGAGACGAGCCGGTCGCGCCATGCGAGGACGTCACACCGAGTCCACCGGTGATGGCGCCGGAGTGGTCGAGCCGCAGTGCGCCGCCAAAAATGCGCGTCATGCCGGCGTACGCGTTGGCCTGCGCGTTGTTGTCTGTGACCAGCGCCCACAAGCCAGGCCCATCCTTGGCGAGACGGAACCAGCTCGTCGCGAATTCGACGGGTGTCGGACCGTTGACTAGCGTCGCCGCCAGCGTGTTCTCGCCGGTGTTCGTTCCTCCGAGCCAATGGGTGAACCCGCCATTCTGGCTGACGACGATGTCGGTGCTGGTTAACGTAAGCGCACCGGTGCCCGAGGATTCGAGGTGCGTGTCGCCCCAGGCCCAGAACGAGCGGTTGCTGGTCTCTCCACTCCCGACGTAGCGCATCGTGCCGCTACTGCTGCGGAAATCGACGATCAGATCGCCCCCGCCGACACTGGACGCTTCGCCTGCGTCGCCAATAGTCGTGACTTCGAATGTGCAACCATGCGGTACGATCTCGCCGGTGAAGGTGTTGGCCCCCGTCAGGCGCCACACCCCGCCGGTCGTGCAGGAGCCACCTTCCCATCCCCTTATCCGGGTCACACCACTGCCGTCCGAAATCACTCCAGAGATCACGTTGGGAGCGACGGCGACCCCGTTGGCGTCGGTCGTGGTGGCGTAGTTTCCACCCAGCCGCAGGTCGTTCAAGCCGGAGCCGGTGGTCGTGATATCGCCCGTCCAGGTGAGGGCTCCGCTGCCGTGGTTGAACAGGTGATGGACGGCGCCGTTAGTGCGGTTCAGCGCCAGCGCGCGATTAGTGCTGGTTGCCCCGCCGTTATAGACCAAGCCGCCGCCGTGCGAATTGAGTACCACACTTGAACCGGTGCCAAGCGCGCTAACCTCACCGCTATCGGCAAGCGTATTGGCCCAGACCCACATGCCTGTACCCTGGGCTACGAGATCACCACCGATCCAGGTCGTGCCGCTGTAGGTGTTGGCAGCGGTCAGGGCGAGGTCTCCCTGCCCAACCAGGAGCAGCCCGCCTGATCCCTCTATCACGCCATTGAGATTGACCTCCAGGTCGGCCGTGCTGATCCATCCGCCGCCTTGTCCCTCGTTGACGTTGATCGTGCGGTTGGTCGCGCCCAGGTCGATGCCGTTCTGCCAATTGATGGTGGAGTTCGCCCAGTTGCCCCCGAACCGCAACGCATGTCCGGTTGGCACGAAGCCGCCGGTGCCCCACGCGAGCGTCGCACCCGCACCGCCGAGGTCGACGGTTTGCGGCGCGTCGATGGCACCGAAGCCGCCCGAGGCCGTCCATTGCACCTGCCCTGCCCCCGCTCCGAGTGCTCGTGTGAAAGAACCGCTCGTTGCGCTCAGCAGCACATAGCCGCCGTGGTGCTCCAGGCTGCCGATACCCGCGCCATTGATCTGTAGGTTTGAGTTAGGCGAAAGGACACTGGCACCACCCAGCAGCAGGTTGCCCACATTGCTAGTCACGGCATCGCCGACGACTGTGGCGCCGCTGTAGTCGTTGCCGGCATTAGTCAGCTCCAGCAAACCGCTGCCGACGACGTGCAGGCCGCCGGTGCCGGTCAAGGCCCCACTCATCACGGCATGGTCAGTGATGCTACCGCCGTCCGCACTGACCCGGCGCAGGCCGCCGCTGAGGTTAATGCCGTTCTGGAAGTCCACCTGACGTGCGCCGCCGCCGGTGGAGTTGGTGCCGAGAATCAGTGCATGGCCGTCGGGCACGAACAGGCTGTCGTTCCAAGTGAGCATGGCCCCGGCCCCACCTAAGTTGACGGTGACGTCCGACTCGCCCGCAAGGGCGTAGAAGCCGCCGGTGCCATTCCAACGCAGCTCGCCGCCACCGGCGCCATTGGCCATGGTGATGCTGGATTCCGCATTCGTGCCATAGATGATGGTGGTATGGCCGTTGTTCTGGCCCTCGAAGCGAATATTGCTGTTGGGCGATAGGCTGGTGCTGTTCAACAGCAGCCGCGCATTGCTCTCAATGACTGTGTCGCCGCTGTAGGTATAGTTGCCGCCGTCGAACCAGGTATTGCCGGCGGCGAGCACAAGGCCGCCGGTGAAGCTCAGGTCGCCGCTAAAGCGCATGGTGCTGCCGACGGTTCGCAGCGACAGCACAGCGCCGTTGTCCGATAGGTCGCTGATCACGGTGATGCCGTGACCATCACCGTAACCAACATTGACCAACGTGTCGGAGGTGAGCACCGCAGTGCCATTCCACGTGGCGTTACCTATGCCGTCAAGGTAGACAGTACCGCCGTTCAAGGTGACATCGTGCGTCAGGTTGACATTGTTGCCGACCCGGAAGCGGCCACCATTGTTGAGGATGAGCCGAGAGGCATCGGTATCGCCTCCGAAGGCATTGGCATTCTCCACCCGCAGGATGCCGCCGTTGTTGATGGTGACGATGTTGCCAGCGCCAGCGGCGGCGGAGTCATTGCCACTAAGGAAAAGCTGGCCGGCGTTCACAGTGATCCCGCCAGTGAAGCTGTTGGTGCCACTCAGCCACATACTGCTGTTAATCGAGCCGCCTTCCGTCAATTCCAGGCTCAGCCGGTTGGCACCGGTATCCGTGAGATTGCCGGCAAAGAACAGGTTATCGTTGTTCCCGGTGTTGGTCACCAGCAGCCTGGTATCTGCCGTGAGGGTGAGGTTGCCGGTCCAGGTGCTGTTGCCGCCGCTGAACCGATCTTCGATGATGATCGTGCCGCCATGGGCGGTGATGTCATGAGTCAGGTTCTGGTTGGCGAGCCAGAGATGAGCGCCGTCATTCAGTACGAAGTTGGCGGCGCTAGTGTTTCCGCCGAAGGCGTTGGAGTGGTTGATCTGCAGCGCGCCGCCGCTGTTGACGGTCACCACATTGTTCGCACCGTTGAGGCTGTTGCTGCCACCCGCGATCAGGCGCGCCCCGGAGGCGATGGTGATACCGCCACTGAGCGTGTTGTTACCGTTCAGCTGGAGCCAGCCGTTGTTGGAACCACCGTTAACTGTCAGGCCGTCGGTCCCGGCCAGCACTGAATTGATTGTTGCCTGGTTCGCGCCGGTATAGCTGATAAAGGGGTTGGCTCCGTCGAGGGTCAGAGTGTTCCCGGAGAGGGTGTAGCCGGTGGCGAGGAAATTCAGGCTGTGGGCCGTGATGGGGACGCCGAGCGTCACCGTGCCCGCAGTGCCGCCGAAAAAGGCATCGTCAAGCGCAGCATTGTTCCAGGCGATAAACGGCGGGTTAACACCGCCGCTGTCAGGCCCCCAGAAGGATGCTGTGGTATTCCATGTTCCAGCACCACCCGAGTCGGCGAGAGTGCCATTCGGGTCCCAGTACAAATCGGCGGCGTTAAGGTTGACCGATAGACTACCCAGCGCTACCAATGCCGCACCAACTGTCGACCCCCTTGCCCCACGGCGCGCTATTTTTCCCACCTCGGCGATCACTACCCAGCAGTTGGTGGCTACATTCCAGATCGTACGGAAGACGTGATTCATAGCACCACCAACTCAGCTTTCTGGTCACACGAGAATGTTAAACCTGGAGTGGCGCCGGGCAACATTGCACAGGCGGTCACACTATTTTTGCGGGGGTGGCAGGGGTCGCACAGAAAAATAACTTGCATGGTACAAACTCCTTATGGCGCGGGTTGCACTCCAACATATCGAGCCCATCAGGTATGGCCCAGAACATGGAGATGGCAATTCAGCATGGATTGTTAGCGATAAATTCTTGATTCAGGTTCGTGGAAAATAAGCGCTGCTTGCTTCGACTGCCGAGCCAGTGCAGGTCGAGCACACCACCTCCGATGATTTCCGCAAGAATGTTATTCAGCGTATGCTTGTGCTGCGGAAGGAAGCGGCCCGCTTTCGTTTTTAAAGTTGGAAGGTATTTGTCATTCAATATGCACAATGAACGACGGCAGATGATATTCGGACGTTGGTATGGGGTGATCAATATATTCTTTTTTTCGGTTAGCCTTTGCATAAAGCCCGTTGTCCCTTATTACCGTTACATCTAACTCCTACCAAAATAGACCTAACGTCTCAACTACTCAACCCTGAATGGCACAAGACTCGACTTATGAGAAAAAAAACTAGCTGCATCACTTTAAGCGTTTTACAGTTTTAAGCACCCTGGCTTACCAATTTTTATTTATGTTCCTGCTATTTGAATATCTCGCATGGAGCCTTAACTGCTCTCAGCAAATTTGAAGCCATCAATAAGAGCATTATTTTCTGAACCGTCGTTGCCCATAACGAAGAATAATGGTGCTTCTTTCTCTCGATTTTTATTAAGTTGAAAACATATCCTTTTGCTGAAATTCCTTTTACTTTTTGCACGAAAAGGCAGACCCGAAGAAGCGCTTTTTATAAAACTGTAATCCGTTTCAAACATCAGTTACGCAAAAACATGCCACTGAAAACTTTTATTTTTTTAACTGAGGATTAACCATCCTCCTGTCACAAATCTGCGATATTTCTGTCATCAATTGATCACAGCACTGTCATCGCTGCCGATCACCATAGGCGGACTTTTCCAATAATGTTTAACAGGAGCCGCCGCAATGCAATGGACATCTGACCCCATTCGCCAACTACGCACCACCTTGTTTGCCGCACTTATGGTCAGCAGTTCGCTGGTCCATGCGGATTTGTTTTTTTCTGAATACATTGAAGGTTCGAGCAACAATAAAGCGCTGGAGATTTACAACAACACTGGCGCAAGCGTTGATCTATCTGCGTATGAAGTGCAGATGTTTTTCAACGGTAACACCAGCGCTGCACTGACGATTGCACTACAAGGCACCTTGCCGGATGGTGAGGTGTATGTGTTGGCCCACAGTGCAGCCCATCCCGATATCCTTGCGGTAGCAGATCAAACCAACGGTGCCGGCTGGTTTAATGGCGATGACGCCGTCGCGTTGTTGTATGGCGGGAATCCCATTGATGTGATCGGCCAGATCGGTGTCGATCCTGGTACGCAATGGGGCAGTGGCGATGTGGCTACCGCCAATAAAACCTTGCGCCGCACGACGTCGGTAACGGAAGGCGATGCCAATGGTTATGACGCATTTGATCCTGCACAACAGTGGGAAGGTTTTACGCAGGATACTTTCGCTGACCTCGGCCAGCATCTCGGTGGCGGCAATCCCGGTACGGCTACGCTGCTGATCAACGAAGTGGATTCAGACACACCGGGAACAGATACCCAGGAATTTATCGAACTGTTTGATGGCGGAGCCGGTTTTACTTCGCTGGATGGTTTCATATTGGTGCTGTTTAACGGCAGCAATAACCTCAGCTACACCACGATTGATCTCACCGGTTATTCCACCAATGCCGATGGCTATTTTGTTGTTGGCAATGACGCCGTTGCCAATGTTGATATTGTTGTTCCATCCAACGCAATCCAAAACGGTGCCGATGCCGTTGCACTCTATCAAGCCTCCGCAAGCAGCTTTCCCAACGGCAGCAGCATTACACTGGATGGTCTGATTGATGCTGTTGTCTACGGCACCAGTGATGCTGATGATGCAGAATTACTGTCATTGCCCAACACCGGCGAGCCACAGGTCAACGAAAATGCAAATGGCGAAGGCACCTTGCAATCCAGCCAACGTTGCCCTAATGGCAGCGGCGGTTTACGCAATACCACTAGCTACGCTCAGGCACTCCCCACACCCGGAATGGCAAACCAGTGCGCACCGGTGGTTGTCGATCAATGCGGTATGCCTGCTACAAAGATTCATGCGATTCAAGGTGACGGCGCTGCCAGCCCTCTCATCGGCACCCTGCAAACTATCGAAGGTGTCGTGGTGGGTGACTTCCAGGGCAATGATCGTCTGAGTGGCTTTTTTGTACAGGAAGAAGATAGCGACCGCGATAATAATCCGCTCACCTCGGAAGGCATTTTTGTCTTTGACAGTGCCAATGCAATGACCATCAACGCCGGTGACCTGGTACGGATTACCGGTAACGTCAGTGAATATTTCAACATGACCCAGATTACCGCCGCGAGCATACAAGTGTGTGCCACCGGTGTCAGCGTTACACCCAGTGTATTGGTGTTGCCGGTAAGTGCGCTCAGCGACCTCGAGCGTCACGAAGGCATGTCAATTGTGGTGCAACAGGATCTCACTGTGACAGAAAATTATAATCTGGGTCGCTACGGTGAACTGGTATTGTCTGCCGGTGGTCGCTTGTTTAACCCGACCCAGGTTGCGACACCGGGCGCAGCAGCACAAGCGGTTGCAGCGCAAAATAATCTGCGGCGGATTTTATTGGACGATGGCAGCAGCCGCCAAAATCCGGCAATCATTCCTTATCCCGCGCCGGAGTTATCGGCTTACAACACCGTGCGTTCCGGTGATCGCGTCACTGGCTTGCAAGGTGTATTGAACTATTCATTTGATGAATACCGCATTCAACCCACCAGTACACCGATCTTTGTGCCGGATAATGCACGTACACCGGCACCGGATTTACCGGCCAGCGGCAGTTTGAAGATCGCCTCCTTTAATGTGTTGAATTACTTCAATGGTGATGGCCTCGGCGGTGGTTTCCCTACCTCGCGCGGCGCGAACACACCGGAAGAGTTTGCACGGCAACGCGCTAAAATTATCGCGGCGCTGGTGGCGATGGATGCCGATATCGTCGGCTTGATTGAAATTGAAAATGATGGCTACGGTCCGCAAAGCGCTATTCAGGATCTGGTTAATGGTTTGTATGACGCTGGCCTGGATTATGCCGTTGTAAATCCTGGTGTTGCACAAATTGGTACTGATGAAATTACTGTAGGGTTTATCTATAAACCGGAAACAGTGGCGCTGGTGAACGGATCAGCCATTCTTGACTCATCGGTTGATGCGCGCTTTATCGACGATAAAAATCGCCCCGTGCTGGCGCAAACCTTCCGGGAAATTGCCACGCAAGGTGTGGTGACACTCGCGGTTACGCATTTGAAATCCAAAGGCTCTGATTGCAATGACCTGAACGACCCGGACACCGGCGATGGCCAGGGTAACTGCAACCTCACCCGCACCGCCGCCGCCGAGGCCATGGCTGACTGGTTGGCCAGCGACCCCACCGGCAGCAACGATACTGACGTATTAATCATGGGTGACCTGAACGCTTACGCCAAGGAAGATCCGATTACCACACTGGAAGCCGCAGGTTATGTCAATTTGCTCCAGAGTTTTACCGGCGACTTTGCCTACTCCTACGTGTTTACCGGCCTCGCCGGCTACCTCGACCACGCACTGGCCAGCAACAGTTTACGCAGCCAGGTCACCGGCGTTGCGGACTGGCACATCAATGCCGACGAACCGCGCGTGCTGGATTACAACGAGGAATTCAAAACGCCGCAACAAGTTATCAGCCTCTACAGTCCCGAAGCCTGGCGCGCCTCGGACCACGATCCTTTGATTATTGAACTGGCATTGACGGCACCCCAACCGGAAGCGGTGCGCGGCGATTTTAATCAGGATCAGAAAATCAATGGCAAGGATTTGAAATTATTGTTGCGTAATATTGGTAAAAAAATTACCGATAGCAACAGCCAGTTTGATGTGAATGATGATGGACGGATCAGTTTGTTGGATACGTTGATCTGGGCATTGTGGTTGGCGCAGAGTAAGCATNNTTACTTCGTAGTCCGTTTGGCATTAGGGCTTTGGTTTCGAAAGCGCATAACAAATTGGCAGGAAAGCCAATTTGCACAGCGAAGCTGCCCGTAGGGTGAGCCACATGGATGTGGCGAATGCATCGTCCCTGTAGCTCCCTCAATTCATCCGTGAATTGAGGGTTTCGAAACCAAAGCCCTAACACCAAACTTGCACCGAGCAATACGGCAGATCTATTCCACAATTGAACAAAGCATC
>DJFQ01000238.1:0-5801 GCA_002432095.1 Marinagarivorans sp. UBA5868
GCAACACCTGGAATTCTCTGCAGCGACTCAGCCAAATTATTATCCGGAAAATCCGCAATATCTTCCGCCATGATGGCATCAACTGCCGCTGCGGAATCGCGCTTGGCATCCAGGGCATTGGCGAGGCTATCGCGATAACTCCCCGTCACAATCACTTCTTCAAGAATTCGCTCGTCTGGTTCTGGTGCAGCAGTATTGGTGTCCTGTGCAAACGCGGGTGTGGCGATGGCCACAGCCAGCACGAGGGGTTTGATTTTAAAAGGCATCATTATTATGTCCCCAGTGAATCGATCATGGTTTGGCTGGCCTTGCCAAATACCTGCGTCAAACTGCGACCGGACTGCTCAGTTGGCATGCCACATTTGTTATAGGCGGAGCAATGGTTACACAGATTGGACTACCAAACAATATTTTTTGCCTGACCAATTTATCGTTATTTACCCCTCATCTGCGATTTCGTGAACAACTCGACCATTGATGGAAACACCCTTTAACTCTAGGCCGTCCACGTTTTGCACCACGCCGATCTGCTCCGCCTTGAGCACGTGCACATTGGTCAGCCGCAGTCCTTCGATTTTCTTCCGCTCAAAGCCGCGCACCTGGAACACACGCTCCGCGCTATCGCACAGCAGGTTTTCAATCACCACATCCCGCACTGTCGGGTCATGCTCACCCGCATCACCTTCTTCATAGTAGAAGTTGATCACCAGGGCGTCCTTCACCTGACCGATCAAAATATTGCGGTAGCGGAGATGCTCAATGCGTCCGCCGCGCACGGAGTTGGTTTTAATGCGCAGGCCTCGCTCCAGGTCGGGGCTGCTCATATGGCAGTTTTCCGCAAAAATATTCCGCGCGCCGCCGGAGATCTCGCTGCCAATCACGATACCGCCATGACCGGCGCGCATCTGGCAGCCGCGGATCACGATGTTTTCGCTGGCGACTCCGATTCTTCTTCCGTCGGTGTTGCGGCCGGATTTAATAGCGATGCAGTCGTCGCCCGTGTCGAAAAAGCAGTTTTCAATCAAAACATTGCGACATGATTCCGGGTTGCAGCCATCGGAATTGGGGCCGAGGCTTTGCAGGTGAACACCGCGCACGGTGACGTGTTCACATAGCACCGGATTCAGTAGCCAAAAAGGTGCGCGTCGAATGTGCACATCTTCAATAAGCACATTTCGGCATTGATAGAACTGTACAAACGGCGGCCGCAAATAGGCGCCGTCGGCATAGCGCCGCTCGGCGACTGGAACCCCTGCAGCAACATCCTCCATCAGCTTTTGTCGGGCCAAATCCTGGGACGGAAAACCCGGCCTGCCCCACTCCTCATTACCTTTCCAGAGCCACCAGTTTTCCATGGAAGCCTGACCGTCGAGGGTTCCGGAGCCGGTCAAAGCAACGTTGTTTTGGCCATACGCATAAATCAGCGGTGAATAGCCCATCAATTCCATTCCCTCCCATCGGGTAAACACCGCCGGCAGGTAGTAATGAGGNNAGATGCACTGGGCCGCAGAGGAATTCGCCGGCGGGCACCACAACGCGACCGCCCCCCGCCTCATGACAGGTGCGGATGGCTTTTGCCAAGGCGGCGGAAGCATCCTTTTCCTCGACTCGCAGAAAGTCCGTTAGTAAAAAGTCGCGTGCGGGAAATTTCGGCACTTTAATGTTTGCGCGAATGTGCTCCGCCATCGCCCAATCGTCTTGGCAAGGTGCATGTTGAGGAGTGCTCTTAAAGATTGAGCAGCCCGCGAGGGTAGTGCTCACACCGGCCAGGAGGGCGCGGCGATTTAGGGATTTGCTCATGTCTGGATTCCTGCGGCGCCAAGGCTTTGTATCGTTTTTATTGGAACCGGCAAACGCTAGCAAACTGGACAGACCAATTCAAAGGTTTTGACTGACCATGATGGAAAATGAGGGATGATCGAGGGGCGGAGCGCGTATTAAGCCGCTTCCGCCGAATGCTTGGTATCGACTAGGGTTGGTGCAGCAAGCCAGTAATCAGCAAGGATCATAATCAACGGACGCGGGAAAAGCGCTCGCGCTCCCGGTTAACTTTGCGCAACGCGTCTTCCACCGCCTGCGCTTCGGTGGAGTCCAGCAATTGGTCGACAACCCGGTTGAGGTGGTCGCGCATGGCTTCGCGGGCGGCATTACCGTCGCGTTTTTCCAACGCATCCAGGATTCGCGCGTGTTCGTCAATGCGCGGACGCGAACCGGCTTGGCGGACTTTATCCAAGATGCTGGCAGAGACGTTGGAGTTGTTGCGCAGCGACCACAGATGCTTACAAACGGAAACAATTGCCTCGTTGTGGGTGGCCTTGGCAATCAACAGATGGAAAATTTCATCGGCGTTTTCCGACACTTTCTCCTGCTCGTTTTCCGCAATCATAGAGTTAAGCGCCGCGCGTAGATCAGCCAATTCACCTTCTGTGATGGTTTTAGCGGCCACGGCAGCAGTTTCACTTTCAAACATAAGACGGGCTTCGAGAATCTCGAATGCCCCTACATCCAATTCGGTGGATGCTAGGCCGCTCGAGCTGCCGGAGGTTATATACACACCGGAGCCGCCTTTTACTTCAACGCAACCCGCCAGTTCCAGCGCAATGATCGCCTCACGTACCGTAGGGCGGCTGACATTGAAGCGTTCTGCCAGTTTGCGTTCCGCCGGCAAACGCGACCCCACCGGGTATTCACCAGACGCAATGACCTCAGCCAGCTGTTCTGCGACGCGCTGATACAGACGACCCGAAGCTCCACTGGACTCCCCTCCCGCCTTCTGCGCCAATTCCGGATGACTCATACTCATTTCAATGCCTATGTCACTGATCACGACCGACCGCCCCGCTCGGCAAAGGGTGAAATTATAAGGAGTGGGTGGTCAGACAGATCATTATTGAGAAAGATCGCGCTTCAAATGGCTCTTAGAAGCGCCGAACGCTAATGGACCACAAAGTGGCGTAAGGCTCAAGGCCAGCGCGCGAGATTCTAGCAAATGCCGAATACAGCTCACAGTCCACCCGCCAAACAACACAGTCTTACCAATATTCAATTTGCGGCCTTACCAACAAGCTGATAGATTTAGACCAGAATTTGTTCGGCACAAGGCAGTGCGACATTCCAACCGAGAAGGCTTGTATATGACTTGTATTGACAGTTGGCGAGGTATCCGTTGAGTACATTTTTGCAGTTGCACCCATCGGATAATGTCGCGATTGCGATTGCCGAGCTGCGCCAACACAGTGTTTTAGAAATGCCAAATGGCCGCACTATCACGGTGGCCAGCGATATCCCGGTGATGCACAAAGTGGCCACATCAGCCATTTGCGCCGGTGACATGATCATCAAGTACGGTCAGCCGATTGGTACGGCGTTAAGCAACATCGAACCTGGTGTACATGTCCATACACACAATTGCGACGCCAACATCGCCGCTAAAGACTACCGATTTTGCGCAAGCGTGAAGCCCACACATTGGGTGGAAGAGGCAGAACGCGCGACGTTTATGGGTTTCCATCGGACCAACGGCAAAGTCGGCACCCGCAATTACATCGGCATATTAACCAGCGTTAACTGCTCCGCCACGGTTGCCAGTCATATCGCCGCACAATTCAGTTACCCCGGCGCCCTTGATGATTTTGCCAATGTGGATGGCGTAGTCGCGCTCACTCACGAAAGCGGCTGTGGCATGCGCACCAGCGGTGAGGCCTATGAGTTGCTGGAACGAACGCTGGTCGGGTATGCAAACCATCCAAATTTCGGCGGAGTGGTATTGATCGGACTTGGTTGCGAATCCATGCAAGTCCAGCGACTCCTGCAGGACAACGGTCTCGCAAACACACCAAGTTTCAAGGCATTCACCATTCAGGAAAGTGGCGGCACGCGCGCCAGTATCGCGAAAGGTATTGAAACCATTCGCGACATGTTGCCGCTGGTCAATGGCTATACCCGCAGCCCCGCGCCGGCAAGCGAACTCACCCTGGCAGTGCAATGCGGTGGTAGCGATGCCTTTTCCGGCATCACCGCCAATCCAGCATTGGGCGCGGCATGTGACCTTTTGGTTCGCCATGGTGGAACTGTCATTTATTCCGAAACGCCCGAAATTTACGGCGCTGAACATTTATTGACCCAGCGCTCCGAGTCCCCTGCAGTGGCGGAAAAACTACTGGAGCGTATTCGCTGGTGGGAAAATTACACATCCATGCACGGCTTTGAGCTGAATAATAATCCGTCGCCAGGAAATAAATCCGGCGGCTTAACCACCATCGTGGAAAAATCCCTCGGTGCACAGGCAAAAGCCGGCACCACCAATCTTCGTGCGGTTTATCTCTACGCCGAACAGGTTAAAGAGAAAGGACTTGTTTTTATGGACAGCCCGGGTTTTGACCCCGTATCCGTCACCGGTCAAGTTGCCTCCGGCGCTAATGTTATTTGTTTTACCACAGGCAGAGGATCTGCCTTCGGCTTTAAACCCGTACCCAGTTTAAAACTGGCAAGCAATAACGAACTCTACGCAAAAATGCGCGATGATATCGATATTAATTGCGGCGAAATTATCAGCGGGAATTTATCGGTTGAGCAATGCGGGCAGCACATTTTTGCACGAATTCTAGCGACCGCATCAGGCGAACAAACTGTAAGCGAGGAATTAGGCTACGGTCATAACGAGTTCAATCCGTGGAAATTAGGGGCTACTGTTTAAACTTTCGTTTCACTTCAGGAGGTTAATGCGGAGCCGAGGCTCCGTATTAATCTTACTCTCGCAATGCTGCCAACACGTAAACCAAGGGTGCATTCCAGTTGATGGCCACCTCGTTAGTGGAATAACTGCACCAGTCGTCCGAATACGATTTGGCTGGTAAGCGGCTGGGATATTTACATTCATCTTGCCAACCCGGTTGGGCACCACCGGCAAGCATTCCGGGAACCGGAGCTACGACGTCATCGTAATGGGATATGCGATGGTGCGGTTTCATTGGAGATTTGGTTCCAAAACCTGTCACGTAGCTATAGCCAGTAGGATTGCGTCCGAGTACGTAGTCCAGCAGTCCGCGGGCGGCGGGACGGTAATCCTTATTGGGCTGAAGTCTATCTGCAGATAACAAAACCACGGCTTTATTTAATGCTACTGCGTTACTGCCCCAACGGAAGTCCACTTCAGTCATGGGAACCAAATATCCGGATTGCCAATATTCCTTCACCATGCGGTTCGCCATAACAATTAACTGATCCCGGGCCTGCTGGTGTAATTTACCGGCCTTATTGTGTCGCGCCAAAGCATAAAGACCCAGCCCTTCTACTGCGCTCCACTCCGGCACTCGAGGATTTTCCGGTAGCTGAATTCCATTCAGGTAGGCCTTTTTACCTGAGGCACGAAATAATTCGGCCGCCGCCCAAAGCCATTCGTCTTGAAGATTTTCGTTGACCATAGCGTATGCGCCGGTGTTCACCTCTTGCGGCTGTACATAAAGCAATTTGGGATTTTTCTTTGCCCAGGTCCAGGCGTTTTCCGCAGCATTAAGATACTGCTCGGCCCGCCCTGGAAAATGCTTTTCATAATCGCGCATTACCACACTGGCATAGCCCATCAGTGCAGCGAAATTCAACGTTGCTGCGGTACTCTTTTGCACCAGGAAGCGCTTGGTATTCTGCTGGTGCGGCATACCATCCCCAGAAAACCGGAGGTCCGTCAATTTGTGGTAAACACCTCCATCGTGTGGATCCTGCATGGTGACGAGCCAGTCGATATTCCACAAAATCTCATCAAGCAAATCGGGCACCGTGTCACCGGATTCTGGAATATTCAA
>DJFQ01000238.1:5840-11242 GCA_002432095.1 Marinagarivorans sp. UBA5868
CCCGCGTCGTACCAACCCTTTGGAGAAGAGATCACAATGCCAGCAGGCCGCTCGGCCGAGGCGGCAGACGGATGGATATAAACCAATGTGTCGGGGTGTCCGGCGGGTCGCGCGAACTGCCCGGCGTAATCAGAGGTGATCGAAGCCCCGGCGCGGTTGTAGTAAAAATATTTGATGGCGGCAGAAAGAACGGGGTCGTAAACATTTTCCTGAATATAAAACGGCGGTGATTCTCCGACTTCCGCTACACGAATTTTATAATGGCCAGGTTTATTGAACGCGGTGAAATCCGCGACCTTAACAGTGTCTCCCGCCACATCCCACGTTTGGGCCTGAGAGAGTGGCCCGCGCAAAACTTCACTGCCGGTCTTGGCATCCACCAACCAAAACTCTCCACTGGCTACATTTGGCACTACGGCAATCTTGCCGGACTCCGGCAAAAAGCCCACTTGATTCAGATGGATTTTGGACGTCTGGGGCGCCGCTTGAGCGTTGTGCATCCCAATGGATGCGCCTGCGGCGAAGATTACACTCAACGCCAGCAGCGCACGCCGCCTGAGCCGAGGTATTTCAGCCTTTAGACTTATCATTTTCTGATCTCCCACGTAGAGCGCTTATTGAATTGTCCGGGAGACTAGCAGAGGGCCGCGACAAACGCCAACCAACGGCCAGCCATGCCAGCCCACTAAAGATTCAACACAGGCGCGTCGCTCTATTGGTTAGATTTTTTGTTTACAGAATCCCCGAGCGCTGCTAGTGTACTAGTACATGAATACGCGCAAACAGCCTTACAAAGAATTGACTGACCTTCTCTGCCGCATTTCTGATCCGAAAGAAATGGAGGCGGCACTGGACGCTATTCTGACGCATAGAGAGGCGGAAGAGCTGGAAAACCGCCTGCAGATTTTCCGCATGTTGTTGCAAGATGTTCCGCAACGGGAAATAGCCAATCGCTTAAATGTCGGCATAGCAACGGTCACCCGTGGCGCTGCCGCCCTGCGCAACAGCCGATTTTTTGACCGCTACACCTTTACCACAGCAACAGCAGACACCTCCCCTGCGGCAAATAAAAGCCACAAGCGTTGACCTCTGCCCTGCACATCCAAGAGCATAAAAAAATGACCGCACAACAGACGCTCCCAAAAATTGAGCTGCCCGGCAAACCTAGCTACATCAAATTGGCCGAAGATCAGAATTTTTTCGAGCTGTTCCGCAAAATCGAAAAGCGTTACGAAAACTGTTTTTTGTTTGAATCCCTGGGTGAGGAAAGCCATATTTCCCGCCATCACATTATCGGTTTCGACCCTGCGCTGATCCTTTGCGCAGAAGATATTCATAAATTGACCGTGCTCGATACGGCCTCTGGAAAGGTCAATCACTACCACTGCGACAATCCTTATTACGCACTGCGTCAGATAGTGCCGCAAAACATCATTTCCAGGCGGTACGCCGGTGGCGTCGTCGGCTATTTGGGATACGATTGCGTCAATTTTTTTGAGCCTGGCTTGGCGATCAAAACCAGTAGTATGTTCGAGCCTTTTAAATTCGGCGTGTATTTAGACGGTTTGGTTTACGACCAAATGACAGGGGAAATCTTCTATTACTATTACGAGCACAATCGCTATCAGGAGATCGAACGTTTATTACATGAAACGCGAGAAGATTTTGGCGAAACGGAGTGTATCTGCCTTGGCGACACCATGTCGCGGGAAGAACATGGTCAAGCTGTAGCAAAAGTAAAAGAAGACATACGCGCTGGCCTCATTTTTCAATGTGAGGTTGGCTTTAAAACCCGTTACACCATTCGCGGCGATGCCACCCATATTTACGCCAAACTGCGCGAAACCAATCCATCGCCCCACATGTATTACCTGAAATTTGCCGATCAGAAAATTATTGGCGCGTCTCCGGAATTATTGTTCCGTCTGCGCAACGGTGAAATGGAAACCTTTCCATTGGCCGGCACAACCAAACGGGGCAAAGATGCGGCGGAAGACACACAGCTCGCCCGCAAGCTGCTCAACGATCCGAAAGAAATTGCCGAGCACAATATGCTGGTGGATTTGCACCGTAACGATTTAGGTCGCGTCGCGCGTTTTGGCACGGTAAAAGTTCGCAGCCTGATGGACATCAAGCGCTTCTCCCATGTGCAGCACATCTCCTCGGAAATCGTCGGCATACTGAGCGAAAAAGAGGATATGTTTTCTGCCCTCGCCTCCAATTTTCCCGCGGGTACTCTGACCGGCGCACCGAAAGTGGAGGCGATGAAAATCATCGACGGCCTGGAGCCGGATGGCAGAGGCCCTTACGGAGGTGCGGTCGGCCAATTCAGTTTCGATGGCGACTGTACGTTTGCTATTCCCATACGCTCCATTTTCATCAAAGGTGAATCCGCTTACGCACAAACCTGCGGCGGTAATGTTTATGATTCCAACGCTGATGATGAATATCTGGAAATTGAGCGCAAACTCTCCGCCATGCGTAATGTGCTGGCCAGCTTCGAACCCAAATCCAGCCGCTGAGCAAGGTCAAAGAATATGAATGTTTTGATTATCGACAATTACGATTCGTTTACCTACAACCTGTATCAGTATGTTGGCGAAATTCTCTCTTCTACTTTGGGTTATGGTCGCTTCGATGTGCAGGTTAAGCGCAACAACGAAATTACTATTGAGCAAATCCGCGCGCTGCAGCCGGATCGACTGATTATTTCACCGGGACCGGGATCACCCGACGACCGGCAGTACTTCGGCGTCTGCGGCGACGCGATTCTGCAGCTAGGCAAAACAATTCCGTTGTTGGGTGTATGCCTCGGTATGCAAGGCATCGCCCACTGTTTCGGCGGCAAAGTCGTGCGTGCATCTTTACCTATGCACGGAAAAACCTCAGTGATCCGTCACGATAACAAAGGGGTTTATCAGAATATTCCACAGGACCTGGAGATCATGCGCTACCACTCGCTGATGGTGGAGGCTCAATCACTCCCAGACTGCCTGGACATTACCTCCGTTATTACTGGCGCGGGGCCTACTGAAGATTTAACGCAGGCGGCTCTTGAAGGATGTGAAATTATGGGCATTCGGCACAAACAATTTCCCATTGAGGGCATTCAGTATCATCCCGAATCATTTGCGACTGAAGGTGGTAAAGCTCTGCTGGGGAATTTTTTGCTCAACCAGGCGGCCAAGAGACGCTAGCGGCGCGTCATCTCACGGCAAACTTAATTATCGTCAGCGTATCGCGCCTGGAACCGGCATTCCTGGCGGTGCGGTAGAAGAGGTTGGCGGAGGCGGCGGATAAACACAGTTGGTAATCAGCTTAAACCAGATATAAAAACCCACGGCGATCCAGGCGTGATTATAAGCGGTGAGTTTTTGGTTGGCCTTGCCGAAAGGATCGCTGCCAATTCGGTTTACCGCTAACTGCGCCTGATACAGCGAATAAAACTGCACAATCAGCACCACAATAAATACCGACAATCGCCCCCAACAACCCAACGAAAGCTGTTCGACCCCATAGGTCAAAAATACCTGCGCCACAGCGGCGCCGATAAATATCCACGCCAGTCGAGCGGGTTGCCAGGGATAATCGATATCGCGACGCTTTTCCTCACGAAACAGCAACTGGAACAGCTCGTACACAAACAGTACCGCGAACGCAGCACGGCCCGCTTTGAGATACTTACGACCGGTTATGGTTTCGGCACCCGCCCAGCACCGGTAAAACCAGTACAAGCTGTAAAAACCCGCAGTAGCAAAATAGAGCACCGAAAACTTGCCCATACCTACTACTGGTAAAGAAGAATTGGATTGCATGGTGGGTCAGAAAGTCGCGCCGATACAAACCGGCGCATGATTATCAGAGATGGCGGACGGCATTGATTTCATATTCAACTTCACCACCGGGCGCCTTGACCACGGCGATATCTCCCACTTCTTTACCTACCAGTGCGCGCGCGATCGGTGAAGAAACGGAAATTTTATTGGCTTTAATATCGGCTTCATCTTCACCAACAATCTGATAGGAAACCGCTTCTTCCGTTTCCACGTTAATCAAATCGACCGTTGCTCCAAAAATCACCCGTCCGGTCTCGGCGATGGATTTCACATCAATGATCTGCGCGTGGGACAACTTGCCTTCGATTTCCTGAATCCGGCCTTCGCAGAAACTCTGCTGCTCTCGCGCCGCATGGTATTCGGCGTTTTCTTTCAGGTCGCCATGCTCGCGTGCCTCTGCGATGGCTTTGACGATGCGCGGGCGATCATTTTTTTTCAGATTTTCCAGCTCCTGGCGCAGTCTTTCCGCACCTTCCACTGTCATCGGTATTTTTGTTAATGCCATTAGGCGATCCCCTCATGTAATTCTTGCAGGCGGCGTACTTTCTGTTTGCGACCGAAACGTATGGCCATGCACAAGGCGTTTGCCGCCGCCAATGTTGTTGTGTAATAGACCCGTTGATTTTCAGCGCAACGGCGAATGGAAGATGAATCGCGGATGGCTTGTTTGCCTTCCGTCGTATTTATCACCAGATCTACTTCTTTATTTTTGATCATATCCACGATATGCGGACGACCCTCGGCGACCTTGTTGACAACCCGAACCGCCAGACCCGCCTGCTCAAAACAGGCTGCGGTTCCTCGTGTAGCAACCAACTCAAAACCGAGGTTCACCAGTTCCTTAGCGACAACTACAGCACCCTCTTTATCGAAATCCCGCACACTGATAAACGCCGTTCCCTTACTCGGCAGCTGAGCGCCGCTACCGATCTGCGCTTTGGCGAAGGCTTCGGCAAAAGTATCGCCCACGCCCATCACTTCTCCCGTCGATTTCATTTCCGGTCCGAGAATTGGGTCAACGGTGGGAAACTTGTTAAACGGAAATACGGCTTCTTTCACACTGAAATATTTGGGAATGATCTCTTTAGTAAACCCCTGTTCCGCCAACGTTTTGCCGGTTTGGCAGCGCGCCGCCACTTTCGCCAGCGATACGCCGATGCACTTAGACACAAAGGGCACAGTCCGGGAGGCACGAGGGTTCACTTCAATGATGTAAATTTCGCCGTCCTGGTATGCCAACTGACAGTTCATCAGACCGACCACGCCCAGCTCCAGCGCCATTTTGCGCACCTGCTCACGCATTTCATCCTGAACGTCTTCCGGCAGTGAATACGGCGGCAGCGAACAGGCGGAATCACCGGAGTGCACACCGCACTGTTCGATGTGCTGCATGATGCCGCCGATCACCACCTCGGTACCGTCTGATACCGCATCTATATCTACTTCGATGGCGTTGTTGAGGAAGTGGTCCAGCAACACGGGTGCATCTTCTGAGGCTTGCACCGCATCGCGCATATAGGTGCGCAATTCTTTTTCGGAGTAGACGATTTCCATCGCCCGTCCGCC
>DJFQ01000089.1:0-14199 GCA_002432095.1 Marinagarivorans sp. UBA5868
GGCAGCGATGGTGTCGTATTCCGCCTCACCTGAAAAGCGGCAGGCGCGGGTGCGGCCGTGGATGGTTAGAGCGGCTATGCCGGCATCTTCAGCAATGCGTCCGACGGTGCGGGCGTTGCGATTCTGTAAGTCCCAACCGGTGCGAATTTTTAGCGTGACCGGCACAGCAACGGCGCCTGTGACCGCGGTGAGGATGGCGCGCACCAGGGGTTCATCCTGCAATAGCGCGGATCCCGCTGCTTTGTTGCACACCTTCTTCGCCGGACAGCCCATATTGATGTCGACGATCTGTGCGCCCAGGTCGACACAAGCGCGCGCCGCGTCGGCCATTTGTAGAGGGTCGCTGCCGGCAATCTGCACACTGCGCGGCCCGCTGCCCTCACTCCACATGAGGCGAGATTGGCTTTTGGCGGTGTGCCACAGGCGGGTATCGGAAGTCACCATCTCGTTCACCACCAAACCCGCTCCAAGACGCGCGCAAAGCGAGCGGAATGGCAGGTCCGACACGCCGGCCATTGGTGCCAGCACAGTCTGGCTGCCAATTTGATAGGGTCCAATTCGGAACAACTGATTTCCCCCAGGAAGCGACGAATCGCAAGATCAGATCGTTATGGTGTGGTCTTGTCGAACTTATAAACCCGGCCGGGCTCGGTCGGGAAAGGGGCGGTATGATAACGCCACGGCGCGGCTTTGGGAACGCACATTTTAATCAGATTGATCAAAAAATGGCTTATTTCAGCGGCATTTCACGACAGAACTGTGCGCTTAATAAACAAAAAATGATGCTCACTCGACGATCGTGATGTGATAGCTGACCGCTTCGCTTCCGGGGTCGGCGATCTCCAGGGCAATATGGATTGGCTGGCGCACCGGCATCTTATCGCGCCCGGCCAATTCCCCCCCCAGATAGTTGCTAGGCTCCAGCCTACGCGTCGCCACCGGTTCACTGCGCAGGTTGGTGAAGGTCAGTTCCAACACCGGAAAGGTCTGCTCGAAGGGTGCGTTGTTTTGCAGAATGACATCCACCTGCAGTGCATCGATCACGTCGGGATGGCTGCGGACCAGCAGGTTCGAGGTCTGGATTTGGCTTCGATCGAGTAATTCTGGAAGCTCGCAACCGACTACCTGGCAAGCGACGCTATATGCGGACCGGTAGGGCTCAACTCGACTCAGCCGATCAAACTCAAGCCACGCCACCTGCGCCAGCAAACACAGTAGCGCGATCAGGGCCAATAGTGGCCACAGCAGTCGGCGGCGCCATGCACCGGGCTCCTGCCAGTCAACCTCCAGGGGTTCAGGCTCCAGGGAAGCAATGACATCCTTCAGCGGTGTGGACTTTGGTTCCAGCTTTGGGCGGATGGGCTTGCGCTTGGATGGTTCGGGCGGTGGTTCCGGTGGCGAGTCCAACTCGTCATCCGCTTCCTCTGCCACATGACCAGCTTCTNNGCTAACTTTTCCTGGGGCATGGCCAGCTTCTCCTAGGACATGGTTGGCTTTTTCTGACACATGGCGCGCGGGATATTCAAGTTCGCGCAGAGCCGGATTTGGCTCAGTGATAGGTTCTTTAATGTGCGCGCCGGTATATGCCTCATCAATGTCCGATTCGCTGAACGTCTCCTCTGGGGCCTGATAGGCTGGCGCCATTGGTGCAAGCTGCTCATCAATTTCTGCAAATGCTTCCGTCAAGTCCGGTCGGGGTGTGGACAGAGTGTCGTCTTCCAGTGGGGAAGCGGGCGGCGCCGGTGGTGTCACCGCCGGTTTGGGGGTGATCTTTTTAAGTTGAATATTGAGGTCATCGTCATCTTTCAGCAGTTCTAACGCCCAGGCTTCGTCGTCCTCATCGTCGTCGACATCGGGATCTGTGGAATCCTGCTCGCGCAGTAAATCCTTAGGCGGGTAGGCGTCATCCTGTCCGCTACGCCGGCGCCAATCCGGCATATCCACTTCATCGTCCTCCTCAGCATGCTCAAAAAAGGACACTGAAGAGGATGTGGATTTTGATTGCGTGGCGGGCCGAGGTGCAGAGAGCGGTGACGGTTGTGGAGGTTGTGATCGCGGTGTGCGGACGGGCGGATTAGCGGCGGTCGTTTTACCAGCTTCAAGATGTTCACGTGCGTTAAAAACGCTCAAGCACGAGCCACAGCGCACGACACCTTTGGCAGACTTCAACAAAGCGTCGGAAATGCGGAAAGCGGTGCCGCATTTCGGACAGCGTGTGATCATGTCTGCCATTCAGGAGTGTCCTTCGAGAGGAGAAAAGTGGAGGCAAGTTTAATCGTAACTGTTGCACAGGTAAAACCGCGCCGTTACCAGCAAAAGGTCCGCACCGACCGCCCTGTGTAAAAAGTTAGTCCGCGAACCGTATGCCAGTCATACACACCCACTCGTCTTTCTGGCGGATGGGAGCGAAATCAATGGCACTGCAATAGGCCTTTTGTACGGCCTCCGCCTGACTGGCGAGCACGCCGGAGAGACAGATGCTACCGCCCGGCTTCAAAAGGTCCAACAGGGTGGGAGCCAATTCCACCAGCGGGCCGGCGAGAATATTGGCCAGCAGTAAATCAACGGCTCCCGTAGGCGCTTGCTTTGGGTAAAACACCGGGAATTTTTCCGGCGGCAGGCCATTTCTTGCAGCATTATCCTGCGTTGCCAGCAATGCCTGAGGATCAATATCCACCCCCGCTGCCTGGCGAGCTCCAAGCAGCAGGCTGGCGATACCGAGAATGCCCGAGCCACAGCCATAATCCATCACTGAGAGTCCCTCCAGGTTCTGATCGGCGAGCCAAGACAAACACAAAAAGGTCGTCGGGTGCGTACCGGTGCCAAACGCCAAGCCGGGATCCAAAAGTAAATTGACGGCGCTTGGATCCGGCGGGGCCAGCCAGCTCGGGCAGATCCACAGGCGTTCGCCGCACTGGATGGGGTGATAATGTTGCATCCATTCCCGCTCCCAATCCTTATCTTCAACCACATGCCAGTGAGGTTGCGTCAGCCGAAGGCGGCGTTCGATTTTCGCGGTATCCACGTCGGCTTCGAACAGTCCGGTTACCCGCGTTGCCTGCCATAGCGGCGTTTCTCCCAGCGCCGGTTCGAAAATTGGCTGATCAGCGTTGTCTTGCAAGGTTACGGATAAAGCTCCAGCGGTAAGAAGGGAGTCTTCCAGAGCGGGGGCATCTTCACGACTGCTGTCGATACGCAATTCAAGCCAGGGCATAGAGGGGTGCTTTGATTTCGGAAAGAAAAAGGGCACCGCAGCGGTGCCCTGTATGATCAGAGGTTCAGCTTTTTCTCGAGGTAGTGAATGTTGACGCCGCCTTTAGCGAACGCAGCATCGCGAACCAGATCCTGTTGCATAGAGATATTGGTTTTGATGCCTCCCACCACCAGTTCATCCAAAGCAACACGCATACGAGCCAGCGCCGCCTCACGGGTTTCCGCATGTGCGATGACCTTGGCGATCATGGAATCGTAGTAGGGGGGAACGCTATAGCCGTTATACAAGTGCGAATCCACCCGCACCCCCAACCCGCCCGGTGCGTGGAAATTCAGGACCTTGCCGGGGCAGGGCATAAATGTCTTGGGATCTTCAGCATTGATGCGACATTCAAAAGCGTGGCCCGTGATTTTGAGATCGCTTTGTTTGATGCGCAGCTTTTCGCCGGCGCAAACACGGATCTGCTCTTTGATCAGGTCGACGCCAGTGATCATCTCAGTAACCGGATGCTCCACCTGAATGCGGGTATTCATCTCGATAAAGTAAAAACGTCCATCTTCATAAAGAAATTCGAAGGTGCCTGCGCCCCGGTAGTTGATATCCACGCAAGCTTTAACGCAGGACTTGAAAACCTCTTCGCGAGCCTTGGGATCGATATGCGGTGCTGGTGCCTCTTCCAGCACCTTCTGATGGCGGCGCTGCAGGGAGCAGTCGCGGTCAAATAAGTGGATGGCATTGCCTTGACCGTCTGCCAATACCTGCACTTCCACATGGCGAGGATTCTGCAGGAATTTCTCCATATACACCGTGTCGTCACCGAAGGCCGCTTTGGCTTCCGATTTGGTGAGTTGGATCGAATTCATCAATGCCGATTCGGTATGCACAACGCGCATACCTCGTCCGCCACCGCCGGCAGCGGCTTTGATGATGACCGGAAAACCGATTTTCTGGGCAATTTCCTGGCAGGTTTCGCGGTCATTCGGCAGGGCCCCACCGGAGCCGGGCACCGTGGGAACGCCCGCCGCTTTCATGGCGCGAATGGCGGAGACTTTGTCGCCCATCAGACGAATTACATCCGGGTCGGGACCGATGAAAGTGAAACCGCTTTTCTGAATCTGCTCGGCGAAGTCGGCATTTTCTGCGAGGAAACCATATCCCGGATGTACCGCCACCGAGTCGGTGATTTCCATGGCGCTAATAATCGAAGGGATATTCAGATAGCTCTGCGACGAAGCGTTGGGGCCAATACACACCGACTCGTCCGCCAGGCGTACATGTTTCAAATCGCGGTCGGCCTGGGAGTAGACGGCAACTGTCTTAATGCCCATCTCTTTGCACGCGCGCATGACCCGCAGGGCAATCTCGCCGCGGTTGGCGATGAGTATTTTTTCGAACATACCGAGTGTCCCGTTAGGAGATGATGACGAGTGGTTGATCGTATTCAACGGGTTCGCCGTCGCCGACGAGGATGGCGCTGATCACGCCGCTTTTATCTGCCTGAATCTGGTTCATCATCTTCATGGCTTCGATGATGCAAACCGCATCACCAGCTTTCACTTGGCTGCCTACCTCAACAAACGCAGGATTGCCGGGGCTGGATGAGCGGTAGAAGGTGCCTACCATGGGGGATTTGACCGCATGGCCAGTGGGGGTCTGAGCGGCATCGACTACCGGTGCGGCGGATGCGGGAGCCGAAGCGGGAAGCGGTGCAGCAGCTTGCGGCGCTGGCATATAAGTGGGTGCGGATGGCTGCACATATACGCCGCTCGGGCTGCGACTAATGCGCACAGAACCTTCGCCTTCTTTGATTTCCAGCTCTGCCAGATTTGACTCTTCCAGCATTTCGATCAATTTTTTAATTTTGCGAATATCCATTTGGGCCTCTCGTGTAAACGGATCGATTCTAAGGTGATGATGAGGTGGCAGCCTCGACAAAACTCATCGCGGCTTGCAGCGCGAGCTGATAACCCTGAACCCCCAATCCACAAACAACACCGCGGGCGATGTCCGATAAATAGGAATGGTGGCGAAAGGGTTCGCGTGCAAAAACATTGGAAATATGAACTTCGATAAACGGAATGGCGACTCCCGCCAAGGCATCCCGCAGGGCGACGCTGGTGTGGGTGAATGCGGCGGGATTGATGATGATGAAATTGACACCTTCTTTGGCGGCGTCGTGAATACGCTCTATGAGTTCGTATTCGGCATTGCTTTGCAGTGACAGCAAGTGATGGCCGCGCGCCTTGCAGGTTTCTTTTAGCGCGAGATTGATGTCCGCCAGTGTGGTGGAGCCATAGATGTGCGGCTCCCGCGTACCCAGCAGATTTAGGTTGGGGCCGTGCAACGCCAAAATGGTGGCCATAAAGTTTCTCAGAGCTTGTCGGACCTGAAACTTCGGCAGGCGGCAAAAAACGCGAGAGCGCACCGGCTGCGGACTATGTTTCCTGAATCCAGAGTATGTTTTTCCTGAAATTGCGACTTCTGAAAACTATGCCGTCCTGGCGAATGAATGAGAGGGATAAACGAAACCCAGCTGCGGTTTATGGCTGGGTAAGACGACTACAGCATCCCAATAAGGGCGCGATTGTGCCTAAGTTGCGATTAAGTGTCTACGAAAAAGCGTAGACATCGGCTCAGATCGAGGGAAATAGAGTGATTTCGAGACTTTTAATCGCCGCTGACCAGTGCTTGATCAGCAACAGCACGTTTGATAGCGGCAATCACCATATCCTGGGTGAGTAGCTGGGGTAATACTTCCGCTGGTTTTGAGGTGTCTGGAGAATACATCAAATAAAGCGGCACTCCACTGCGATTGTATTCCCCAAGTGCCGCGCTGATGGCCGGATCTTGGTTGGTCCAGTCTGCTTTTACCAGCGCCACGTTGTATTGCTTTACTGCTTCGCGAAAACCGTCACGGGAAAGTGCTACGGCTTCGTTGGTTTTGCAGGTGATACACCAGTCAGCCGTAAAATCCACCAAAACCGGCTGACCACCATTTCGCAGTTCTTCTACCAGGCTCTTTGAATAAGGCTGCCAGCCGTCGTCGCCCGTGCGGAAGTCGGCGCCTATCCAGGCGACCGCACCCGCGCTGATGACGGCCACTAAGCCGGCGGATTTTACCAGCCAGCGCCAACGGTTGTGGTCCGGCAGGTTTTGGAACAGCCAGATTGCCATCACCAGCGCAATGGCCCCCATCAGCAAAAAGAAAACCCCGGCCATGCCGACTTGGCGACCGAATACGTACAGCAGCCACGCCGCCGCAACGTACATGGGGAACGCCAGGAATTGTTTAAATTTTTCCATCCACACCCCGGGCCGTGGGAGCGTGTTTGCCAGTCTTGGGCTGTAGCTGAGTAGCAAGAACGGCAAAGCCATACCGAAACCCAAGGCGATGAAAATCGTGAGAGAAATCAGCGGCGGCTGCGTAAGGGCAAAACCCAGGGCTGGCGCCATCAGCGGACCGGTGCAGGGGCTTGCCACCAGCGCGGCGAGCACTCCGGTAAAAAAGGAGCCACGTAGGCCTTCCTGCGTTGTCAGGCCCTGGCCGAGCCCCATCATACTGGTGCCGAAATACATCATCCCCGACAGGCTCAGGCCCATCACCAGAAATAGATATGCCATAAGAGCAACAAATGTGGGCGATTGCAGCTGAAAGCCCCAACCCGATTGCTCTCCGGCGGTTTTGGCAACAAGGATCACCACCGCAGCGACAACAAACGAGCCAACAACTCCGAGCGTATAAGCCCATCCGTGCAGATGGTGGCGGTGAGCGCTTCCACTACTGGAGGCGAAGCTCAACGCTTTTAGCGAAAGTACGGGGAAAACGCAGGGCATTAAATTCAAGATCATGCCGCCCAACAAGGCGAACAGCAGATACAGACCGTAAGCGCCGAGGGAAGAGGAAATGCCTCCATCGCTGCCGCTGGCAGTAGTACCGTCTATTCCCGGGGAACCGCCACCGGGATTGGCCGCGGCCACTTCTACGGCGGTGGCAAAATTGCGATTGATCTGAAAGGAGCGGGTATCAGGGGCGTAACACAGGCCGGCGTCGGCACAGCCCTGTGAGCGCACGCTCAAGATGAATTCATTTGCCAGATCGCCGAGCGCGACAGTCACCCGGGTCGAGTCGTAAAAGACTCCTACTTCCTTGCCCTCGTATTCGTCGAACTTCACGATGCCGGTTTCGATTTTTGCGGGCAGAGTTTTGCTCGANNAACACGATAGGCCTGCTCCACCGGTAAAAACCCGCCATTGTTACTCAATGATCCAAGGTCGAGGCTGTCTGCGCGGGCGGCTGCAACGCCGCTGAGGAAAAACAGAAGCGTGATCAGATGGAGCAGTTTATTCATGATGGGCGAAACTCGTTGGAAAGCATCTGGGCATTATAGCCAGCTTGTCTTAAGGAAATATTAGACGTTGAGCAAAGGCAGCCGAGCCTTTCGGACTACTGGCTTGAGACGTTGAGAAGCGTCGCAGGTTCCACATAGCCCTATATGCCTATAGGCCCTTGGAAAGGAATTTTGAATTCGCTCCCAGTTCTTTTATCTTCTGCCCCAAATCCTTACACTGCGCCGCGTGACCCAACCTGCCAATCGCCCGGATTTTCCTATGTGGAATCTGCAAAATCTCCGTTTACTCTTGCTGATATGGATGTTTGCCGGTGTGCTGTCCGCCTGCGGCGCGGCCCCCGTCAAACCCGCTGGCAATACCCCCGTGGCCAAGCCAGCTCCCGAACCCCCGCCGCCATCACTGACACCCCGGGAACGCACGGTGAAAGCGCTCTTGAGTGACGCGGAGTCGGCCATGTCGCAAGGACGGTTTTCTTTGCCGGTCCACGATAACGCTCATGACCGCTTCCGCGCGGTGCAGTTACTCGACCCAGGTAACAAACAGGCGCTAGCGGGCTTGCACGGTATATTGCTGGTGTACGTGGACCGAATTCAGCAATCTTTTGGCGCTGGACGTTTGCACGCTGCAGCGGCGGACCTGCGCCAGGCTGAGCAGTTGTTTCCCGGCGCAGAGCTGCTGCAGCCGCTACGCGCGGAATTGGCGCGGCGGACCAAGGCGACGGAGACGGTCGCCCTAGTGCCCATCCCTGCCGACGGTCGAGAGCGAATCGCATTGCCGGCACAGCCTTTGGCGGAAAAAACGGAAGAAATGAAACAACTCCTAGTGACACTGGCGCAGCGGGTTCGCCAATCGGATGAATCGATCATGATTTATGCCCGGTCCGACGCGGAAGGCCGGTGGATCTACAAAACCATGAAGGACGCAGTAGATGATTATCGGATTCGCGGTGATATTCGCATCAACCGACAGCCTGCAGTCGAACTATTATCTCCAATGGAGTAGCACTTATGCTGCGTGATTTACAAGCCTCCCTAGGGCGGTGGTTTTGCCTGGTTTGTGCGCTGTGTTTGAGTGGCTGCAATGACTCTCCAAACCCCAGCTGGCGTGTCACCGACGCGCATATGAAGGCGATGCCACCCGGGCAGACACGGGCGGCGGTTTATCTCCGCTTGGAGAATACCGAGGCACGAGAGCGTATGATCCAACTGGTGGCCACCCCAATCGCAGGCACGGCGGAGGTACACCGGCACTTTTATGAAAACGGCATGATGAAAATGCGCGCGGTGCCACACGCTCGCATTGCTGCAGAATCGGTTTTGGAATTCGCGCCGGGTGGATATCACATCATGTTGCTGGACGTGGCCCAAGCCCCGGAAGTCGGCAGCCATTTTCCCCTGACTTTGGAATTTGACGGCGCGGAACGCTTGGATGTGGAAGTGGAAGTACGCCCGCGCTGACGCGCTCACAAGATAGGAGAGACTTATGTTGAAGCGACTACGCCAACGTTGGCAGAGCACTAGCCATTCGCTGCTTGAAGAGGGCCGGGAGTTGGGCGCAGATCTCACTGAGGATCGGAGTTGGCTGAAAGGCGTGCTTTGGTTAGTGCTGGCGTTGTTCCTGGTGATGATCGTTTTGGGGGTTTATTGGAGCAGTGAACCCGAACTCTTTACCCGAGAGGAGATCGCCGCGCAGTCCACTGATGGTGGGCAACCGCATACGGTCACCGGGGTCGCAACGACCTCCGCGCTGATCAAAGTGACGGAGACCTTATTGGATAAGCGTGGCGGATATCTCACCAACGACATCATGCCCCCTGGGGTCTGGCTGGATAATATTCCCAGTTGGGAGTACGGGGTGCTGGTGCAGGTGCGCGATCTCGCCCGGGTGATGCGTGAATCTTATAGTCGATCCCAGTCCCAATCTGTGGAAGATTCCGCCCTTAAGGATGCGGAAGCTCAGTTCAATTTCAATCGCAACAGTTGGATCCTGCCGTCCACCGAAGACGAATATCGGCGCGGCATCGGTTATCTGCGCGACTATCGCGTTCGCTTGGTAGATGAAAATGAACAGAATGCTCAGTTCTATGCGCGCGCCGACAACCTGCGATTTTGGCTGGGCACTGTGGAAACCCGCTTGGGTAGTCTTTCGCAGAAGCTGAGTGCCAGTGTCGGTCAGCGGCGGTTAAACGTGGATCTGGCCGGGGAGAACGCCGCTCGCCAGGCAACCGCTACGCCCGCCGAATTTGAAGTCAAGACGCCGTGGAGCGAGATCGACGAAGTATTTTACGAGGCGCGGGGCGCCGCCTGGGCGCTGGTGCATTTTCTCCGCGCTGCCGAGGTGGATTTTGCCGATGTGCTGGCGGATAAAAATGCACGGGTGAGTTTTGAGCAGATCATTCGAGAACTAGAAGGTACTCAAGAGCCACTACTCTCCCCAATGATACTCAACGGCAGCGGTTTCGGAGTTTTGGCCAATCACTCGCTGGTCATGGCGAACTATATCTCCCGCGCGAATGCGGCGTTAATTGACTTGCGGGAGTTGCTCTCCCGCGGTTGATCAGTCTTCGGCGATAGATCCGCTTTCGAGTAATGGTGGGTGAGCCTTGCGTTGGTAGTTTGATCCGCTGGTAACAGCGGTGGATCAGTCTTACAGCAGCAGTTGATGTTGTTCGGGGCGCAGGCGTGGGCCGAACTGGCTGACTACTTGCGCGGCAGCTCTTACCGCCAACCCACCCGCCGTGGCGTAGTCATGGCCTTGAGTGATCGCGTAGAGAAAGGCACCGGCAAACATATCGCCCGCTCCATTGGAGTCGACTGCCTGCACTTTGGCAGCGGGTATTTTCACTAGTTGTTTGCCGTCAAAGATTGCTGCCCCCTCACTGCCGAGGGTAATCACAAACGTGCTGGCTACACGGCGCAGGGCGGCGCAGGCGTGCTCCAGAGTATCGGTTCGAGTAAAGCGCAGTGCCTCGGCGAGATTGCAGAATAAAAGGTCTACGCTGTCGCCGACCATGGCGCGAAGATCGTCGTAAAAATATTCGACAATCGCAGGATCCGAAAGACTGACGGCGGTTTTCACCTGGTGCTCTTTAGCCAGTTCCCGCAGCCGAATTGCCGCTGGACGTCCGGTCGGAGAGGTGACTAAATATCCCTCAATATAGACATATTTCGACGCTTTTAGCGCCTCTTCGTCAATTTCAGCGATGGAAAGCGTGGCGCTAATGCCGAGAAAAGTGTTCATGGTGCGCTCGGCGTCGGGGGTGATCATGACCAGGCACTTGCCGGTAATCCCCTCCGCGCGACCGGCGTGGTGTGGGACGGTAACACCGGCGTTGGCAAGGTCCGTAAGATAAAAACGGCCATTGTCATCATCGGCGACTTTACAGCTATAAAAAGTACGGGCGCCGAAATATTGTGCGGCGATGATGCTGTTTGCCGCGGAGCCGCCGCTGGCTCGCGAGGCGTGGCACAAGTGGCCCTCCAGATGCTGTAACAGCTCGTGCTGACGGGCCTCGTCCACCAGCGTCATGACGCCTTTTTCCACGCCGAACTGCGTCAGATCAGCATCGCTTACAGTGATTTCAGTATCGACCAACGCCGCTCCCAAACCGTAAATATCATATGTGGGCAATTTGTATCTCCTTTGATAGCTGCCTAAGATTTAGGCAAAGTTGTAAGATTTTTGGGCGGTGTTAAGAGACCAATCCGGTTTCCGGGTTACGCAGTCACGCGACTTAGCATAAATCTTGCGTAATGATCTCTTTTTACGTGCTGGGTTGCGGCGGCGCGTTTGACTTTGCAAAACCTGTCGTCGAAACCTCGGCGGCCAACGGAACACAGCGTATGTCACGTTTGATAAGAACAGATTCCTCCACGCGCAAGCCAGACATCGATTCTGTCCCGGCCACACCGCTCACCACGGAAAATATCGTCACCCATTTGAAAAAATGCCAGGGCTTGGCCAGCGAGCACGCAAAGGTAGCTTTTCAGCTCTACCTGCGCAATCTGGATGAGTCCTTTAATCAGGAAATGGATCGGGCTAAGTCCAATCAAGAGGTTTCGGAAATCAGCGGCATACAACGGCTGTTTCGCCGCAGTCAGCAAGAGTTGGAGCGGTATTACTGTGGTTATATCGCCGAAGGTTTCGTCAAGTTTAAGAAGAAGGAGCTGCACACAGAGTTGCAGAGCGGGGGTGGTAGCGGCGAACTCTCATTGGTGGATAACGAAGATTTGGAAGAGACCATCACACTGTCCAGTATGGTTCAGAAAATCGACGTGCTCTACGCCGAGCCGATTTGGGCATTGAACCAACGGTTCGCCATTTTAAATGGCGGCGAGCAGGTCACCGAAGCGAGCAACCCTGCCGCGCCCATTCAGCTATGCGAATCTCTGCGTCGCGCGTTGCGCCTGATTCCGCTCACATCAAAAACCAAAAACACCGCCTATCGAGTGTATGAACAGCGCCTGTCGGAACTGGCAAAAAATGTCATTGAGGACATCAATGATTATCTGAAACGCGCCGGGGTATTGCCGAATCTGCGATATGCGCCACCGCGTTCTGCGCCGCTAGTCCAAAACAAGCCTCAGGATCACGCCGTGCCGCCGGCTGCCGCTCCCCACGGCCAACCTCTCACCAACTACGGGCCGGTGCCGGTGCCCGACCCCAACCTGCCATCACCGCAGTACCAAAGCGCATTGCTACAGGCAATCCGCAGTTTGCAAACCAGTATGCGAGGCGAGCCGGCCACGGCGGCACCCGTGAGCGATGGCATCCAGATTGCGACTGGCAACAATCCATTTGCCGCCTATATCCCAGGTAGCGGGCCTATAGGCCCCGGAGTCGTGATTTCCGCCGACCAGTTAATGGGCGCTTTGCAGGCCTTACAGGGCAATGCCGCCGGGGTCGTGGGCTCCCCGCTGGATACCGGCGCGCTGCCGCCAGTGGATCTTGGTCAGGTGCTGGCTTCTCTGGCGCAGCAGTTTCAGCAATCCAAGTCGACCCGCGATAGTAAGGTGTCGCCGACAGACATGCACACCATCGATCTGGTGGGCATGGTGTTCGAATACATGCTCAAGGACGAGAATCTGCCTGATTCTATCAAGGCCCTGCTCAGCTATATGCATACGCCCTTTCTCAAGTTGGCGTTTATCGATCCAGGCTTCTTTGAGCAGCCGGAGCATCCGGCACGTATGCTCATCAACAGCCTTGCCGAGGCGGGCATCCGTTGGGTCGGCAACGATGGCACTGTCCAGCACGACATGTACAACAAGATCAAGGATGTGGTCGATCGCGTGTTGCGCGATTTTAAAAACGATGTGCGGGTGATTACCGAGTTACTGCTGGAATTTAATACTTACACCAAGAACATTGTTCGCCGTCAGGAGTTGATGGAGAAGCGTGCGGCGGAGAAGGCTCAAGGTGAGGAGCGGTTGCGCGAGGTCAAGCTGAAGGTCAACGAAGAAGTGCGCCGGCGGACGGATGATCGTGAGCTTCCCTCCGCAGTGCTGTTGTTTGCATTGCAGCCTTGGTCGGATTATTTGTCCTTTGCGCTGTTGCGTTATGGGGAAAAATCAGAGAAGTGGGCCAACGCACTCGCGGTCGTAGACGACCTGCTATGGATTATTGAACCACAGACCGCGGCGGCAGACGTTGAGCGCCAGGCCGAACTGGCCCCTGGTCTGCTGCGTGATATCGAAACCGGGTTTGAGACGATTGGCTACGACCAGACCAAAGGTAAAAAGCTGCTGGATGCCATTTCATCGCTGATCGAGATGGCGCAACAGAGCAAAAAGGCGGAGCCAGCCCCCGCTCCTATGCGCGATAAGCTTGAGAAAATCGCTGCTGAAAAAGCGGGCCAAACGACTTTGGACGAGACGGATATCTCCAAAGAAGAAGCAAAAATCGTTGAAAATCTGAAATTGATCGAGTTTGGCACCTGGTTTGAATTTGAAGGTGGCAAGCGTCTGAAAATCGCCTGGTACAACGCACGCACATCCCACTATATGTTGGTCGATCAGATGGGTAAAAAGGTGGCGATGATGTCCGGGCTGGAAATCGCCCGGGAAATGATGGCAAAACGGGCTAAAATTATTGCTGGAAGTTCAAAACCGTTTTTTGAGAGGGCGTTGGAAAATATTTTCCAAAAACTCAACGCCCAAGCCGAAGCCCAATCCGGAGGCGCAAACCGTGAATCTGAGTAATCGCAGCAGTGGTGGTAGTGAAAAACGAACCCAGGTACGTATTCCCGTCGATGATGAAATTTGCGTACGCGATACTGTGTCGGGTTTTGAGCTCGGCACTTTAGCGAATGTGCATGACGCCGGCTTTATGGTGATCAGCGATGGTGGCCTGAAAGAAGACCATTTGTATCAAGTGGCGTTTGAAATCAATTCCGGTCGGCCGGCGATAACTTTAGGCGCCGAATGCCTATGGATCAGCGAAACCGGCACCGGCGACCAGATCTGGGCGGGGTTCCAGATTATGGACATCTCCGAGGATGCTCGACAGCAGATTGCCACCTTGATAACGCAATATCAGGAGTAACTGGTTAAATAATCGTGTGAAAGCGCGTGCATTCTTTGAGCTGATCAAGGGTTGTCGCGCTGACCGGTCCAGGGTTTAATACACAGCCTCTC
>DJFQ01000089.1:14289-15670 GCA_002432095.1 Marinagarivorans sp. UBA5868
ATTGATGGGGAGCAGGTTATCTGGGATTCCCTCGCTATCACCGAATATCTCGCCGAAGTTGTCCCCGATGTGTGGCCCGAGCATCGGCACACTCGTGCTTGGGCACGTTGTGCGACGGCAGAAATGCACTCAGGATTTATGGCACTGCGCAACCACTGCGGAATGAGTTGTGGGGTTCGCGTAACAATGTCCCACGTGCCTGATCTTGTTGCTAAGGATATTGCTCGCGTTGACGAACTTTGGTGTGAAGGGCTGGGGCGTTTTGGTGGACCATTTCTGGCCGGTCCACGATTTTCTGCAGTGGATACTTTTTTTGCTCCGGTGGCGTTTCGCGCGCAAACATACGATCTGTCGCTTTCCGCTCCCGCCGCAGCCTATCGCGACCGCCTGCTGACCCTGCCTGCGATGGTGGAGTGGTATCAGGCGGCGTTGGCGGAAAGCTGGCGTGAGCCAGCGCATGAGGCAGAAATCGCCGCCGCGGGAAAAGTCGTCGCTGATTTCCGCGCCCAGGCCGAAGGCTAAGCCGGATGAAGATCATACGAATCGTCGTATTTCTTCTGTTAGCTCCGGTTTCCTTTGCCGCGGAAGACATGGTTACCGATCATCCGCCGGAGGCCCCGGCGGTGCCCAATCCGCACGTGGAGGAAAAAAATCTGGTGTTGGAGCGTATGGCGGAGGAGCGCCGCCTACAAGACAGCAGTTTTGCCATAACGCCGCACAACATTAATTATTTGCTGCCACTAACCCATACCACTCGGACCAATGAAGAGCCTTTCGCCGAAACCGAGCAGGAGTTGCAGCACACGGAGGTGGAATTTCAAGTGAGTTTCAAGGTGGCGGTTAATGAAAAACCCCTCTGGCGAGACAACGGGTTTCTCTATTTCGCCTACACCGCAAGGTCCTTTTGGCAGGCTTATAACACGGACGAATCAAGCCCATTTCGCGATACCAATCATGAGCCGGAGGTTTTTTTAGCGTTTACCACTCCCTTTCGCGCATTAGGGGCGGAAGTGCCGGTAGTCAGCGTCGGTATGTCTCATCAGAGTAACGGCCGTTCGGGTATTCAGTCGCGCAGTTGGCACCGTATATATGCCAAGGCGACACTGGAATACGAAAAGTATTACTTCAGCTTTAAACCCTGGTGGCGAATTCCTGAGCATCGTAAATCCGGCCCGGAGGACGCCACCGGCGATGACAATCCGGACATCCACCAATATCTGGGCTATTTCGAACTGCGCGGTTTTCGCCGCTACGGCGATAACGAGCTGAGCATTATGCTGCGCAACAATTTGCACAGCGATAACAAAGGCGCAATCGAGCTTGGTTACAGCTATCCCTTCGCCAAGACCAAACGCGGCTATATCCAACTGTTCCATGGTTA
>DJFQ01000089.1:15682-16095 GCA_002432095.1 Marinagarivorans sp. UBA5868
ATCATGCTAAACAACTGGCTTTGAAACGTCGGACGCGAAGCGTCCGGCGTGGTTGGTCAGAGCGTTTTGAAGACCGCGCGAGCGGCTGAAAGGGTGAAATCAATGTCGTCGCGGGTGTGCGCCGCCGACATAAAGGCCGCTTCGTAGGATGCGGGCGCCAGATTGACACCCTGTTGCAGCATGCCGTGGAAGAACCGGTTGAAACGCGCTGTATCACACGCCATTACTTGACGAAAATTACTGACGCTGGACGCATCGGTAAAAAAACCGCCCCACATGGTGCCCACATGGTTAGTGGTAAAGGGAATTCCGGTCTCCTCAGCCACCCGCTGCAGACCTTCCACGAGACTGGTGGTGATGGCGAACAGCGGCTCGTAAAAACCATCGGCTTGAATTTTTTTCAGCGTCGTCAG
>DJFQ01000090.1 GCA_002432095.1 Marinagarivorans sp. UBA5868
TCTTCATACAGCGCCTGAAGATCAACGTCAGTATTTAAAAGCGTCGCGTAGAGGGTCGAATGGATACCGCGGCCAATCGGCAACAGGTGCGGTACAAACGTTACTTTCGCCGGTTCGCCACGCCCTTGCTGGATATCCCGCAGACCTTGTTCAATTTCCGGCAGATGGCGGTGACCCTTCACCCCGTAAGCTTTGAAGCTATCGGTTATTTCGGCAAAAAGCACANNAAGCAGAGTTGGCGATAAGGCGGGTGGGGTCGATCAACCCTTGTTCCAGCAACGGAAGAAAGCCCAGTTGTACAGAGGTGGGATAACAGCCAGGGCAAGCAATCAGTTGAGCATCGCGAATACGGTCGCGATTCACTTCGGGAAGGCCGTATACCGCCTGCTTAACGAGTTCGGGAGCCTGATGAGCTTGGCCGTACCACTTTTCCCAAAGGGCGGTATCGCGGATCCGAAAATCCGCTGACAGGTCCACGATTCTTGCGCCTGAATGGATTAGCTCGGGCACCATGGACTGGGCGACGCCGTGGGGAGTGGCAAAGAAAATCAGATCGCATTCCAACAAGCGGTCGGAATTAGGAGCGGTAAACGCGAGGTCGCAATAGCCGCGCAAATTGGGAAATAGATCCGCCGCTTTTTTGCCGTCTTCACCACGAGAGGTAATGACATCGACTTGCGCGTCTGGATGCTTCGCCAATAGCCGCAGCAGTTCCGCCCCGGTATAACCCGTACCACCAACGATACCGACTCGAATCACCTTCACCTCCAACCATAATCAGCAACCTGCATCCGCGCGAGCCGCAGATGCAATTGGGGCGCCATTGCTGTGTAGAATGGCGCCCCGGGTGGCGTATGGTATAGGCCTTTCTGCGAAAACTGAAGTTGGCTTGCGGGTACTCAACATTTATGAAAGTCACAAAAGAGCCTCTAAAAGTCACCAAAGAGCCATCGCGGCTCGACTATCGCCAGCGCTGGCAGCGCGCCTTTCACCAGTTTCGCTATTCCCTCTCTTATGTCGAGGCACTACCGCAATTGACGTTTCTCGGCCTGCTGGTGGGCGTCGCGGCGGGGCTGATCATCGCGCTGTTTCGCTGGTGTATCGAACTACCGCTCGGCTTGCTGTTGCCCGCTGGGCCTGAAAGCTTCGAATTGCTGGAAATTGAGCAACGTTGGGGTTTGCTCACCGCAGGAGCGCTGGGCCTGTTATTGCTACTGTTGCTAGTGGGACGACAGCACCGCCAGGTGAGTGTCGGTCATGTGCTCGACCGGCTTTACAATTTCCAAGGTCACCTGCCTGCGACCAACTGGTACGTGCAGTTTGTCGGCGGCGTGATCAGTGTAATCAGTGGCCAGTCCGTGGGCCGAGAGGGGCCTGCGGTACATTTGGGCGCCGGCGTAGCCAGCCGTTGCGCACGCTGGCTCAACCTTCCCAATAACAGCCGCTACACCTTGGTGGGGTGCGGCGTTGCCTCGGCCATTTCGGCTTCATTTAATACTCCACTGGCGGGAGTGATTTTCGCCATGGAAGTCATCTTGATGGAATATTCCCTGGTGGGTTTTGTGCCAGTGATTTTGGCGTCGTTCAGCGGTGCCGCCATTGCCCAGCTGATCTTTGGCGGCTCCCCACTGATACAAATTGGCCAACACAGCCAAATGCAGACGCTTATGGAGCTGCCTCTGATGGTGTTTTTGGGGATTGCCATTGCCTGTGCTGGTGCCGCGTTTATCGCCATCCATGTCCGAGCGCTGAAACTGGCTCATTGGCCGATTGCGATCCGCCTGTTAATCGCCACCTTACTAACCGCCGCACTCGCCTGGCCTGCACCGGAAATTATGGGGTTGGGTTACGACACCATGAACCTGGCGATCACCGGTGACCTGGCTGCCCAGACATTGCTTCTTGTGGGCATCGCAAAATTGGTGGCGAGCGCCGCCGTAATTGGCTTGGGTGTGCCCGGTGGCATTATTGGGCCGACGCTTGTTATCGGCGCTTGTCTGGGTGGCGCCCTGGGTATCGTTGCCGAGGCTGTCTACCCTACGGCAACCGCAACGCCAGGCTTCTATGTGATTATCGGCATGGCCGGCATGATGGCTGCGGCGCTCAATGCACCAATGGCGGCGCTGGTGGCAGCTCTGGAACTCACTTACAACCCTCATATGATTTTTCCATCCATGCTGGTGATCGTTATCGCCTGCCTCATCACTCGTAATGTATTTCGTTATCAAGGCGTATTTATCGAACAACTGCGGGTAACCGGGCGAGATTTGGATTTCCGCCCAGCTCTGCAGGTTCTGAAAAAAACCGGTATCGCCAACGTGCTCAACACCAATCAACTACACACCCGTCGGGAGGTGGATTACGACCAGGCGAAAAAACTGTTGGCGAGCGCGCCAGATTGGCTCGTGCTGGAGGCCGGCGACGATCAAACCCGCGACAAAATCGCCCTCCGCGCAGCGGACCTTGCGACTTATCTGCAAGATGCACCGGTGGAAGTACTGAGCCTGGAACAGGCAATAGATCTGCTGGCTATTCCCGCGCGCCGTCTGCTACTCTCCCCGATCCATGAGACAGCCAGCTTGTGGGATGCTTTGGAAGCGATTCGTTCATCTCAAGCAGAGGCGCTCTATGTAGCACACCTCAATAACCCGTTAATGACTTCGGTGCGAGGCATTGTCACGGAAGACGCCATTAAAAACTTTTACCGGATTTAACCGTCTTTTATTGATTCCCGAACAAGGTGCTGACAATGCTGCCATTGGTCGTCAAATCACTGCATATCATTTCCGTCGTCAGCTGGTTTGCCATGCTGTTCTATCTGCCACGCCTATTCGTCTATCACGCCATGACTGAAGACTCGGCCGGGCGGGAGCGATTCAAAGTTATGGAACGCAAGCTGTATCGCGCCATAGGTACTCCCGCGATGATAGCGACGCTTATCTTTGGCGCCTGGATGGCGTACATTTTTTGGGACTACTACAGCTCCAGCACCTGGTTTTGGATCAAAGCCGGATTGGTGGTCTGCCTGATTGGCTATCACCATATGTGCGGAGCCTATGTCCGCAAATTTGCTCAGGAAAAACCGGTTCCCAGCCATAAGTTCTTTCGTGTGTTCAATGAAATCCCTGTACTGATCCTGATTGCCATTGTGTTTCTGGTGGTAACCAAGCTGCCTGCCTGACAAAGAAACTTGCCTGCCAAAAGAAACCTGCTTGATAGAGAAAGAATGAGGAACGTGTGACATGCAGAATTCCAACCCTCCCGTTGTCCTGTGTTTTTCCGCGTTGGATCCTTCTGGCGGGGGCGGCCTGCAGGCGGACATCGAATCCGTGGCGAGCATGGGGTGTCACTGTGCACCAGTGGCCACAGCGCTGTGCGCCACGGCAACCGCGGACAATAACGAAGCTCTCGCAGTGGATACCACCTTGGTGATTGAACAAGCGCGTTCGATTCTGGAGGACATGCCGGTCAAGGCGGTAAAGGTCGGGTTCGCCGGTTCCGTCGCCAATGTTGAGGCCATTCATTCGATTCTGCAGGACTATCCCCATTTGCCTTTAATCATTCACCCAGCGTTTTGCCTTTGGGATAGGGACAGCATCGAGCAAGCGGATCTGCCCTCGGCGTTCGCAGCGCTCTTGTTGCCGCTTAGTGAAGTGGCCGTTATCTCCCTCAGCGAAGCCCACATTCTGGCGAAAGAGAGCGACACCATCGATGCGACCGCTCAGGCCATTACCAGCAAGGGCTGTCGAAACCTGCTACTGAGCCAGTCACTGGCGAAAGAAAATAAGGCCACTACCGGTTTGTATGACAGCAGCGGTTTGATCAAGCACTACGAGTGGGAACAAACACCCCCAACTTGTCATGGGGCAATCAGTACGCTTGCAGCGGCAATTGCCGCATTGCGCGGCCACGATTGCCCGGTGCAGGCGGCGGTGGAACAGGCGCAAAACTACACTTGGCAGGCATTGGCGGCCGCGCGCCAATTGGGTTTTGGTCGACCCATTCCTCACCGACTGTTTTGGGCCGATAAAAATTTGGAGTCCACATGCTCCGCCGCCGACTTACCCGGAAATGCCACCCATTGATCAGCCTTGGTCCTCTTTACGCAATTACTGACCCGCAACTATTGCCGGGAGAGCGGCTCTTTGATGCCGTCTCGCAGGCACTTGCTGCGGGGATCAAGACAATTCAGTTGCGCGACAAAAGCACTGGGGATGCGTTTTTGGCATTACAGGCGCTACGACTCGTGGCGCTGTGCGAAGAGTACGGCGCGCGCTGCATTATCAATGATCGGGTGGACATCGCCTTCAGCTGTGGTGCCCACGGGGTCCATCTTGGTCAGGGAGACGGCTCTGTAGCGGATGCTCGCCGCTCGTTGGGCGACGCAGCCATCATTGGCGTCACTTGCCATACCGATCTCGAACTGGCACGACGGGCCCGGGATGAAGGCGCAAGCTACGTGGCATTCGGACGATTTTTTCCCTCGAACACCAAGCCCATGGCCGACGCTGCGGATATAGACATATTGCGCCAGGCCAGTGTCGAAATTGCGCTCCCCATCGTCGCCATTGGCGGCATTAGGCCGGATAATATGGCGCCACTGCTGCAGTCGGGCGCGCAGACCTTGGCGGTCTGCCACAGCTTGTTCGGCAGCCCAGACGTATCAACAGCCACCGCATCCCTGCTGGCGGCGTATCAACAATCACGAGGCATAATCTCTGCCTCACATGACTCACGGACACCATCCAACTGACTATGAATAAACTCTTTGCAGAAGCCCAGGCGGTAATCCCCGGCGGCGTCAATTCTCCCGTGCGGGCCTTCAAAGCAGTGGGCGGCGAACCCATTTTTATCGAACGCGCCAAAGGCGCTTATCTATACGACAGCGATGGCAAACGGTATGTGGATTACGTGCTGTCGTGGGGACCGATGATCCTTGGGCATGCAGATGATGACGTACTTGAGGCAGTCATCGCCAAAGCGCGGTCCGGGCTGAGTTTTGGCGCCCCCACGGAAATCGAAACCGAGCTGGCGCGGGAAATTATCAAGGTTATTCCAAGCATCGAACTGGTTCGATTTGTCAGCTCTGGAACAGAAGCCACTATGAGCGCCATTCGCCTGGCGCGGGGTTTCACCGGGCGCGACAAGATCGTCAAATTCGAGGGTTGTTACCACGGTCATTCCGACTCCCTGCTGGTGAAAGCAGGCTCCGGCGCGCTGACCCTCGGTGTGCCTAGCTCCCCAGGCGTACCGGCGAGTCTGGCTGAACACACCCTTACACTCAACTACAACGATGCCGATCAGGTACGGGAGACATTTCGCAACATCGGCGACCAGATCGCCTGCATCATCGTCGAGCCGGTGGCGGGCAACATGAATTGCATCCCGCCCCTGCCGGGTTTTCTTGAAACCTTACGGGAAGTCTGCGACCAGAGCGGTGCATTATTGATCTTCGACGAAGTGATGACCGGTTTCCGTCTGGGACTGACGGGCGCGCAAGGGTATTACGGCATCAAACCGGACCTCACCACCTTGGGCAAAGTCATTGGTGGCGGTATGCCGGTGGGTGCTTTCGGGGGGCGCAAAGATGTGATGAGTCATATCGCGCCGCTAGGGCCGGTCTATCAAGCGGGTACGCTTTCGGGCAATCCGGTGGCCATGGCGGCCGGCCTGACGACGCTGAAAAAAATTCAA
>DJFQ01000129.1:0-7402 GCA_002432095.1 Marinagarivorans sp. UBA5868
GCGGTGGAACCGAGCAGGAAGGGCGCTCCGTCCACCATGATATTGCCGTCCGCCACTTCGCGTCCGTAACCGCCGTGCAGAGAGACCACCAGCGGGAACAACTCACCTGGATTCTGCGCAGCTTTTTCCGGCGTGTAGAAATGCCAGGGCATCTGAATGCGCGAACCTTGGAACGGGTCCATTTTCTCCATCATGGTTTTGTATTGGTCTTTGGTGACTTCCAGCTCGGTGAACGGCGGTGGCGTTACTTCCTGGCGCTCCGGCGGCTGCTCGGGGCAGGTGGTGCGCTCGACGATAGGGCCGAGGCCGGAGCTGCTGGAAGAACTGGAGCTCGAACTGCTGGAGGACGAACTGCTCGACGATGAACTGGAGCTGCTTGAGGAAGAGCTGGAGCTGTTAGAAGAACTTGAACTGCTGGACGAACTGGAACTGCTGGAGGACGTGGTGCCGGAACTGGATCCGTTGCCGCCGCACGCGGTAAGAGCCGCTGCCAGCAGAATTGCCGGCACGACTTTCATACTTTGGTATTTCCCATACGCCTTCATAATGACCCCTTTTTTGATTGGCTGGATGAACAAAGAGATTTTTGCCACACTTTTGTATCAAAACCCGGATTTATCGTGGCCCGCCTGGCCAAGTTATCGCGTTTTCCGCTAACTTGTTTTACTTCAGACGGCCGCGGATTTTACCACCGAGGCCGCAGCCTTATGGTGCGGAAAACCTCAAGATAAAACGCAGCGCACAGTAAAAATTTTTCACCGCTTGCCTCTCGTTCGAGTTTTCCGCAAGATACTGTATTTAAATACAGTAGTTATCTGATGGGCGACACTTCCGACACCACCGAAGAATCTTGGATCGAACCGCCGCTCAAGGCACTCAAAGGGCGTGGTGCGGTAACCAATATTCCAGGCCGGTTTGAAGAGCAGATCATCGCGCGCACGGACGATGGCTGGTGGCAGGAGCCGGAAGAACCGGGTGCTCCGGCGACTTACATCACACCGGAAACCGCACGCAGTATTCTTACGCGCAACCAATCGCCGGATTTACCGTTTTCGCTATCCCTTAATCCTTATCGCGGTTGCGAGCATGGCTGCGTCTACTGCTTTGCTCGCCCCACTCACAGTTATTTGGGTTTATCACCGGGGCTGGATTTTGAAACGCGTATTTACGCCAAGGTGAACGCGGCGGAGGTTCTGCGCCGGGAGTTGGCGCTGGCGAAGCACCAGGTGGAACCGATCGCCTTGGGCGTCAATACCGATGCGTACCAGCCATGCGAGCGGCAACTGCGATTAACTCGTGGTGTGTTGGAGGTGTTGCAGGAATGCCATCACCCAGTGGGGCTGATCACTAAATCCGCGTTGATAGAGCGGGACTTGGATGTGCTGGCGGATATGGCGTCACGGCGATTGGCCGCAGTGGCAATTACCCTGACGACCCTCGACCACAAGCTCTCACGAATTCTTGAGCCGCGCGCCGCGTCGCCCACCCGACGTTTGCAGACGATCAACCGCCTGCGCAATGCGGGCATTCCGGTTACGGTGAGCGTAGCCCCGGTGATTCCCCATATCACCGAACCGGAACTTGAAGCNNTGGGAAGTGAACCCGTTGTTTCAACAGTGGCTGGAAACTCACTTCCCATTGCGGGCTGAAAAAGTGATGAATTGCATTCGCGATATGCGCGGCGGACGTGAAAATGATCCTAATTTTGGTTCGCGGATGCGCGGAGAGGGCATTTGGGCAGATTTAATTCGCCAGCGATTTAGCAAAACATTACGCAAATTGACACTGCCCAAAGAGGGCCGGTTCGGCGGACTGGATTGTTCCCAATTCCGCCGACCTTTGGTCGTGCCGGAATCAACTAAACAGAAAAATTCCGGGCAGATCGATTTATTTTCTTAAGTGCCGTTTTTATTTCTTAATCTCGTTCTATATATAGCGGTCCAGGCAATTTAAATCTGAAAAAGTGGTTTTCAGCCTTTCCACCATGGATTCCTCCGCTTTGCGCAGCCAAACCCGCGGATCGTAATATTTTTTATTGGGTTTTTCGTCGCCATCGGGATTGCCGATCTGGCTTTGCAGATAACCCTCGTTTTTCTTGTAATACTCCATTACCCCGCGCCAACTCGCCCACTGGGTGTCCGTGTCGATATTCATTTTCACTACACCGTAGGAAACGGCCTCGCGGATTTCCGCTTCGGTGGAGCCGGAGCCGCCGTGGAACACAAAATTCAATGTGTTGGGACCAGTGCCGAATTTTTCACTGAGGTATTTTTGGGAGTTGTCGAGAATTTTTGGGGTGAGCTTCACATTGCCCGGTTTATAAACGCCATGCACGTTGCCGAAGGATGCCGCGATGGTGAAACGCTCGCTGATGGCCAGCAATTTTTCATAGGCATAGGCCACGTCTTCGGGCTGAGTGTACAGTGCAGAATTATCCAGCCCGGTATTATCCACACCGTCTTCCTCGCCCCCGGTGCAGCCAAGTTCAATTTCCAACGTCATACCCATCGCGGACATGCGGCGGAAATAATCGGCGGAAATGGCGATGTTTTCCTCTAAGCTTTCTTCCGATAAATCCAGCATATGGGAACTGAACAGCGGTTTGCCGGTAGCGGCGAAATGTTTTTCTCCCGCATCCAATAAACCGTCGATCCACGGAAGTAATTTTTTGGCGGCGTGATCGGTATGCAAAATAACCGGTACACCATAATCCAGCGCAACCTCATGGATAAAACGCGCCGCTGCTATACCTCCGCGAATAGCACTCTGCTCCCCTGGCAATTTTAAACTTTTACCGAGAAAAAACGCCGCGCCGCCGTTGGAAAGTTGAATGATCACGGGAGACTGACACGTGCGCGCTGCTTCTAAAACCGCAATAATCGAGTTAGTGCCGACAACATTCACTGCCGGATAAGCGAATTTGTTTTGCTTTGCGTATTGGAAAAGAGTGGTGACATGCTCGCCCGTGACAACGCCAGTGGGAACGCGATCTTTTAATGAAGTCATATGGACACCTAATGGAGTGTGTTAAACGTCGGGTTAAGCGATGGCAAGCTCGGAAACCTGCTCGCAGATCGTTAGAAAATGTCCGGGATCGAGGCTGGCACCGCCCACCAACAAACCATCCACATCCGGCTGACCCAGTAATTCCCGGGTATTAATTTTATTCACACTACCGCCGTAAAGAATGCGCAAACCGTTTGCGGTTTCCGCGCCGAAAATATCACTCAACTGTGCACGGATAAATTGATGGACCTCTTGCGCTATTTTGGGGGTTGCCGCAAGCCCTGTACCAATCGCCCAAATTGGCTCGTAGGCGATGCACAGGTCTTTACCCTGTAAATCAATATTCGCGAGACCCTCACGTAATTGAGTGTTCAAAACGTCTTCCGTGATATTGGCTTCTCTTTGTTGCTGATTTTCACCAACGCACAGAACGGGTAATAAATCGTGGCTGAGCGCCGTGCACACCTTAATCTGGCAGCCTTCATTATTCTCGCCAAACATGGCGCGGCGCTCGGAGTGGCCGATCAAACACAACGAGCATCCCGCTTCTTTTAGCATCTGCGCGGAAGTCTCGCCGGTGTAAGCACCGGATTCAAAGCGACTGACATTCTGGCTGCCGATGTGCAATTCGGAAAATTGCAAAAATGTCATCATGTCGCGCATGTAAATGTAGGGAGGGCAAATAGCAATATCGGCATTGAAATGTTTGCCGATAAACGAAGCGACCGAGACGCAAATCAGATCCAAACCGCCATTGAGTTTCCAGTTCGCTATAACAATCGGTTTTCTTTGTTTCATTTTTATATTTCCCCGATAGATTCGCCGTTCTTTATGGGACCCGGCAGCAATCAAAATTGTTCGCAAGTTATGCGCCAGTACCTATAACTGCTTTTGCGATGGCAGCATAAAGAGTGTAGGTAATAATTGAAAGAAACCCGCAGGACTGATCCGCGTCGAACGTTTCCAGCTGACCCAAATAACCATTCGTTCTAATGCTCAGTCCCAAAAGTTCTTGGAAATAAGACGACCGGTCATATATCTTTTGCTCCACTGACGGCAAGTGAGCAGCACATGAGCAAGCGCGACCTTAAGAAAGAGAAAATCCTGTTGGCGGGCATGGATGTGATGAAGCGCCGGGGCTACAACGGCACCAGCGTGAAAGACATAGTGGATGCGGCAGCGGTACCCAAGGGGTCTTTTTACAACTACTTCGAGAGTAAGGAAGCCTTTGCTCTTGAGGCGGTGGAATTTGCCGCGAATGAAGTGCGCTGTTCGGCGGAAACCGTGCTTACCGACACGCAAATTGCACCCTTGATGCGTGTACGCACTTACTTTGAAAGCAGCATTCAAGATGCTTGTTGTAACGAATTTCGCGAAGGTTGTTTCCTCGGCAATATGTGTCAGGAAATGTCCGACAGCTCGGATGCGATTCGTATCCTGTTGCACCGTAAATTCAAGCAGGTTACCGGGTTGCTGGCCCAAGCAATTGGCGAGGCTCAGGAGCGTGGAGACGTCACCCGCCCCCTCAAGCCGGAGCAGACGGCGGAGTTTCTGTTTAACGCTTGGGAAGGTGCGATTATGCGGGCCAAGGCCTCCAAGTGCCGGGAGCCTCTAGATGCGTTTCTCGGCATGTTAGACGTGATCTTTTAACCATCCATTTTTATTTGTTCAAAAATAAGCCGACCGGTCATTATGTTAAAGACGACCGGTCAATTAAGGAGATGTTATGAAACGGGTACTGCGTTGGATCGGCGTGCTGGTTTTATCGGGTTATAGCGGCGTTGCGCTGGCCGACAGCGCGGCGGCCAGCGTGTTTGGCCATACACCTTTGTCGCTGGCCGCGAAATCCATTGTGGGGACACGAGCGTGCGACCGGTGGGCGGTCGGCTTCGACAATGATTTTCTCGTGCCCGGCAGTCGCGATCAGGATTACACCTACGGCTTGAGTGCGTTGCATATCTCGGATGCCGGCGAGGACAGTTTTGTGGCACACCCGCTCCAATGGGTTGATGGGTTTGTGGGCTTGGACGCCGCCACTCGCCGCGGGGTCGAGTTCGGCCTTTATGGATTTACCCCGGAAAATATCGAAAACCCGGAAGCAAATTCTCACGATCGTCCCTATGCCAGTCTGGTGTATGCAGCAACTCGCAGTGAGCGCATTTATCCGCTGAGTGGCACAGTCGTCAGTTCGCAACTCACATTAGGTGTTTTGGGTTTGGATTTGGTTGGAGATTTACAGAAAGGCTTGCACAGCGTAATTGATGGTGATGCGCCGCAAGGATGGCGGCACCAGATATCCGATGGCGGCGAACTGACCGCCCGTTACAGCCTCGCTCGCCAGCAATTATTAAGCGCGCCGACGGACACTTTGGAAATCAAGCACACCCAAAGTGTCTCCGTGGGTTATATCACCGAAGCAAGTTGGGGGCTGAATTTTCGCATCGGCCATTTAAATTCCGCCTGGCATAACTTCCACCCGGAGCAGGCGAGTTACGCAGAAACTTCCGCGCACCTCAATAACCGTTCCGTGGAACGATTTTTTTGGGCAGGAATCGCCGTTAAAGCGCGCGCTTATAACGCCTTTTTACAAGGGCAGTGGCGGGACTCTGCGGTGGAATACAGCAGCGATGAAGTACGCCACCTGGTTGTAGAAGCTTGGGCCGGATACACCCACGGTTTTGCTAACGGTTTTTTTATCAGCTACGGATTGCGCGGTCACACCTCGGAAATTCGCGACGGCGACGGCGATAGAAACGTCGTTTGGGGTGGCTTAATGGTCGGACGCAACCTGGAATGACATTATTTATTCACAATCATGTGAATAGCAGCAGCGGAAATTCCGCAATTTAACTGGAGATATAAAATGAGCAATTTGTACCAAGTCAATCAAAGCAATTTTCAGCAGCGGGTGATCGATAACACTAAACCAGTTCTGGTGGATTTCTACGCCGACTGGTGCGGTCCTTGTCGCGCGCAGGCTCCTGTGCTGGAAGTCCTTGCGGGTGAATACGCGAACCGCGTCGATATCGTCAAATTGGATGTGGATCAGGACGGCGCCATCGCCGGCCAGTACAATATCCGCAGCATTCCAACCCTTATCCTGTTCAAAGACGGCAAGCCGGTGGATGTGCAGGTGGGGGTAAACACTGCGAATAAATTAAAAACCATTATTGATAAAGCCCTGTAGGAGGCGCCATGAAAGCCATTGGCTATCAACAATCATTGCCGGTTGATCATGCCCAAGCGTTGGTGGACATAGAACTACCGGAGCCTGTTGCCGAAGGCCGAGATTTATTAGTGGAAGTGCGCGCGGTATCCGTTAATCCCGTGGATACCAAAGTGCGTCTTGGCATGGCGCCAGCGGATGGCGAATGGCGCGTACTCGGCTGGGACGCGGCGGGAATTGTGCGGGCCGTTGGCCCCAACGTCACCTTATTTAAGCCCGGTGATAGGGTGTGGTACGCCGGCTCCATCGTCCGGCAAGGCAGCAATAGCGAACTGCAATTAGTGGACGAACGCATTGTCGGCAAAATGCCAAAATCGTTGGATTTTCCAGAAGCAGCCGCACTGCCGCTAACCAGCTTGACCGCCTGGGAAATGTTATTCGACCGTTTGGAAATTAAACCCGGCGAAACCGGAAAGTCCTTGTTAATTATCGGCGCTGCCGGCGGGGTGGGATCGATCATGACCCAGCTCGCTCGCCAACTCACCGGCCTCACGATTATTGGCACGGCGTCTCGCGCGGAAACTAAAAGCTGGGCAAAAGAAATGGGCGCTCACCATGTCATCGACCACCATGCGTCCCTTGTGGAACAACTTAGCGAACTTAAAATTCAGCCAGATTACGTTGTTAGTCTCACGCATACCGACAAACACATTCACCAAATTATCGACGTCATCAAACCACAGGGGAAATTCGGACTGATCGACGATCCAGAGTCTTTCGACATCAAGCTGCTCAAACGCAAAAGCCTTTCGCTGCATTGGGAACTCATGTTCACCCGCGCGCTTTACGCCACCGAAGACATGATTAATCAACACAAAATCCTTAACGACGTGGCTGAGATGGTCGACGCCGGAAAATTACGCACCACCATCAGCGAAACCTTCGGTACCATCAACGCCGAAAACCTCAAGCGCGCCCACACCTTGATCGAATCCGGCAAAGCGCGAGGGAAAATTGTGTTGGCGAGGTTTTAAATTCAAACGTAACTATTTTTAGATCGGCCGACAAAATCTGAAAGTCTTAGGTGTTCTATCGCCCGGAACGCCCGTGTATAGTCCAATCCCGGCGGTCTTTTCTTCCAGGCTCATGCGCGTTTATCTTCTTGCAGGAAGCAGAAACTGTTCGTATTTAATGGGTTGATACGAAGCATGGCCCGGTAGCGAGGCTCGT
>DJFQ01000129.1:7455-17411 GCA_002432095.1 Marinagarivorans sp. UBA5868
TTTTTTTCATGCTTATTATTGTTGTGCTTCTGGCTCTTCTATTGGTTCTTGGCGTCGTTTACGTGAGTTATCGCGTACTCAGTTCTACCGATAGCAAAAATCTTGAGTCCGCAATAGACGTCGAAGTCGAAAAAAGCATGAAAACTGGTTTGTATCCGGGCATTGTCGTTGGTGTCTGCAAAGAAGGCCGGACGCTTATTAAAGGCTATAGGCGCATCGATAAAGAGCGTGATCAATGCCCTGATGCCAGCACGGTATTTCAGATAGGGTCAATCAGTAAAGTGCTGACCGCGTTACTGCTCCAGCGGCTCTGCGATGAAGGTGTGGTGTCTATGGATGCTACGCTGGGCGAGCTTCTTGGTGGGTCGATAACACTTTCGCCGTCTGTTCGGAATGTTACGCTACGACAGCTTGCCACTCATACGTCAGGATTTCCTCGCATCCCTAAACCAATCGGCGAGAAAATTACTGAGGCGGCAGGCACTGATGACCCGATGCTCAACCCTTACGGTTACCTGGATCGCCAGGATGTTTTTAATTATCTTGGCGGCGCAGAGGGAAAACGCAAAGCGGGGCTATTTGAGTATTCCAATTATGGTGTGGGTTTACTGGCACACGTTCTTGAAGTCGTGACCGGTGAAGATTATGAATGCTTGGTTAGGGAAAAGGTGTTACTTCCGCTAGGCATGCATCACACTGCCATTAAGCTCACCTCGGATATGGAATTGAAACTGGCTAAGGGGTATAACCCAAGGCTTGCCGACGCTGTTGTGGACATTTGGCGCATTGGGCGGAGCCGGTGCCTATAACTCCACCGCAAATGATTTGATGACATTTATTCAAGCCAGTTTGGCAGAAAGTGGGATGGCCTCAGAGCTCTTGTTGAAGATGAGCCGGCGGCAGAATAAAGGGCATACCGGTATTGGATGGATTCGAGCCTCATTTCTCGACCGATGTTTTGGCGGTCGGCGAGCGGTTTGGCATAACGGAATGGTCGGTGGTTATGCCTCATATATTGCAATCGATAGAAATGCACGTACAGGTGTCGTGGTTCTGACGAATCAAGCAAGCCCTACGGAAATGCTGGGGATGATGCTAATGCGTCAGGCTCGGACTCAATTGTGGTCGCCGAGTGCGTTTCTTACTCATAATTCCGGGTAAAATAGCATTCCGCTTTGCTTGAAAGCGCATTTAGAATTTTAAGAAAATTTGAATTTTTAGAAATAATGAGGGAAAAATGATTAATCCGAAAAAAATTATGCCAATCGTATTGGCATCAGTGGCAATAGCTGTCGTTACCGCTTGCGGCACAAAGGTCCGACAAGCCGGCAGTAATGTGACAGATCCACACGACTCCCCCACCACTTTCGACAATCCCATTATTAAATACGACACCCAAGATCCAACAAATCAGGTTGGCGATATTATTTATACGGCGGATCCTGCAGCCATGGTTATGGATGACACCGTTTACCTGTATACAACTCACGACGAGCAATCCGTGGGTGCGGATGATTATCGTATGTACGATTACCGCTTATGGACGAGCACGGATATGCTCAATTGGAAAAACAAAGGCACAGTTCTGCGATACTCGGATTTTGATTGGGCTCGAGGCAATGAGACAACGGGCAACGCTTACGCCCACCATGTCATCCACCGGAAAGACGAAACCGGAAAATCACTTTATTATTTCTATGCAACGGTGGAAGGCGGCCAGACAGACGACGAGTTTGGTTTTGCTATTGGAGTTGCGGTGTCAGAAAGTCCCGAAGGGCCTTTTACTGATCCACGCGGAATGCCGATGATTCTGCTGGAGGATACGGCGGCGTACAAGGAGCATTCATGGCGAAATATCGATCCGGCGGTATTTATTGACGATGATGGCCGCGCCTATCTTTACTGGGGCAATAAGCAATTGTGGTGGGTGGAGCTTGAGAGCGATTTAATTCACTTAAAAGGCGAAAGCTACACGGTGGATGAAAATGGAAAAATGCAAAACCGTGACACTAGCAATGTCAAAATAAATGCGGTTGATACATTGCCGAACTTTGAAGAAGCCCCTTACGTTTCAAAACATAATGACGTGTACTATTTGGTGTACGCGGCAGGCTTTCCGGAAAGCATCGCCTACGCGACCAGTAAATCCGCAACGGGTCCTTGGCAATATCAAGGGATTATTATGGATCCCCTGCCTGGCACCACCACCATCCACCCTGCAATGTTCGATTTTAAAGGCGAAACGTACTTGGCATACCACAATGCCGGCTTGCCTGGTGGTGGAAGTTATCGAAGGTCGGTTTGTGTGGATCGTGTTTATTTTAATGAAGATGGGACCATTAAACCGATTGTGATGACCAGTAAAGATAGCAGTGAATAAAAACTAGGTGGACGGCACCTGCTACCTCACCTAATCCGAAAACCCGCAGCCATTTAACCGGTGCTTTACTCACAAAAGGAAAAACTCATGTCCCACGAGAAACGCCGCTACTCCAGCCAAGTGGTGGATGGCATTACCAAAGCGCCGGGCCGAGCCATGTTGCGGGCCACCGGTTTTACCGACGAAGACTTCACCAAACCTCAAGTGGGAATTGCGTCCACTTGGAGCAACCTCACGCCCTGCAATATGCACATCAACCGCTTGGCGGAAGAGGCTGGTTACGGCGCCGATGAGGCGGGTGGCAAGAGCGTGATTTTTAACACCATTACCGTCTCCGACGGCATCGCCAATGGCACCGAGGGCATGAAATATTCGCTGGTATCGCGGGAGGTGATTGCCGACTCTATTGAAACGGTTGCCGGGTGCGAGGGGTTTGATGGACTGGTTGCCATAGGCGGCTGCGATAAAAATATGCCCGGCTGCATTATGGGCTTGGCGCGTTTGAACCGGCCGTCCGTATTTGTTTACGGTGGCACCATCAAGCCTGGTGCCAATCACACCGATATCATTTCGGTATTTGAGGCGGTGGGTGCTCATGCTAAAGGGGATCTGTCGCTGATTGATGTTAAGCAAGTCGAAGAGACGGCTATTCCCGGCGCGGGATCTTGCGGTGGTATGTACACCGCCAACACCATGGCCTCGGCGATTGAAGCCATGGGCATGAGCCTGCCGGGCAGCTCTGCGCAGAACGCCGAGTCCGACGATAAACTTGCCGATTGCCGGGCCGCTGGCGCCGCGGTTTTAAATCTACTGGAGCGCGGAATTAAGCCGCGCGACATTATGACTCGGCAGGCATTTGAAAATGCCATCACCGTGGTCATTGCCTTGGGTGGGTCCACCAATGCGGTGCTGCATTTATTGGCCATGGCACACACGGTGGATGTGACTTTGACGCTGGAGGATTTTACTCGCATCGGCCAAAAGGTGCCGGTATTGGCGGATGTGCGTCCCAGTGGGCATTACATGATGAGTGAATTAGTCGCTATTGGCGGCATTCAGCCACTCATGAAAATTCTGCTGGATGCGGGCTTATTGCATGGCGATTGCCTTACCGTGACAGGCACTACCATGGCGGAAAACCTTAAGAGCGTGGCTCCCTATCCCGAGCACCAAAATATTATCCGCGCTTTGGATAACCCGATAAAACAAGACAGTCATTTGCGCGTGCTATACGGCAACTTGGCACCCATGGGTGCGGTGGCCAAAATCACCGGTAAAGAAGGCACGCATTTTACCGGCACCGCACGGGTGTTTCATTCCGAAGAAGAGGCACTGGCAAGCATTTTAGACGGCACAGTGGTGGCCGGAGAGGTGTTGGTTATTCGCTACGAAGGCCCCAAAGGCGGGCCGGGCATGCGCGAAATGCTCAGCCCCACTTCCGCCATTATGGGTAAAGGCCTGGGCGACTCCGTTGCCTTAATTACCGATGGACGCTTTTCCGGTGGCAGCCACGGTTTTCTGGTAGGACACGTTACTCCAGAAGCGGCCGAAGGCGGGCCGATCGCTTTGCTGAAAGACGGCGATACCATCACCATTGATGCTGTAAATAACACGTTATCTGTAGAGCTGAGCGATGCAGACTTGGCCCATCGGCGAGCCCAATGGCAAGCCCCTCAACCCAAATATACTCGTGGCGTGTTAGCCAAATACGCTAAAACGGTAAGCTCCGCCTCAAAGGGCGCAGTAACGGATTGGGATTAATCCTAAGGATCGGATCTGCAACATGCGTTGATGATTGTGTGACATAGAATGAACATCCGAGAAATTTCCGCGAAAGAAACTCTTGCACTAAGACATGAAATTCAGTCCCCGTTGCCATTCCTTTATGTGGGGAACTCTATGGCAAGGTCGGATTAGGCTAATCATACACAGGGTTTTACACATGCTCGCAAAACAAGCAAACGATATGGCGTCTTATAACCGCTTGATGAACGAAAAGTTATATGCCGCATGTACTCAGTTGTCGGATGAGCAGCGGAAGAGGGATTGCGGGGCTTTTTTTAAGTCGATTCACGGTACGCTCAATCATTTGCTGCTCGCCGATAAAATATGGCTGGGACGGTTCGTCGGTCAGCCTTATGCGGCGACGCGTCTGGACGTTGAATTGCACGAGGACTTTGATGCGTTGCGGATGGATCGGGAAGTGGAAGACGCACGGATTTTACAGTGGGCGGGCGCGTTAACGAATGATGTGCTGGTGGGAGAGTTGCGTTATAACAGTGTCGTTAATCCGGCGCCGAGAAAATATGAAATGTGGGTAGCAGTGACACATTTCTTTAATCACCAGACTCACCATCGCGGTCAGGTGACCACGCTGCTGAGTCAAATGGGGGTGGATGTCGGTGTGACGGATTTTCTTATGCTTCCGGACGTGGTCGAGCGTAATGCCAACTAATTGAATGCCTTTAAATTTTAACGGGCGCATAAAATTTTGATACGACCTATAAAAATCCAATAGTAGCGAGATTATCTTGATTCAAATACTAAAAGCCAATCTCAATATTCCCGAGCATGCAAACGCGTTTATTCGATTATTGGACGAGTATGCGCAGGATCCTATGGGCGGTGGTAAACCTTTGTCCGATTACGCGCGAGACAACCTGATTAACGAGCTGGAAAATCGTGCTTCGGTGCATATCATTTTGGCATTTGACAATGAGTTGCCGGTGGGTCTGCTGACGTGTGTTGAGGGATTCAGTACTTTTGCTTGTCGACCGTTGCTGAATATTCATGACGCGGTTGTTTCTGCTGGTTATCGTGGTCAAGGCTTGAGTAAAAAAATGCTGGAAGCCGCTGAATCTCTGGCAAAGACCCTGGGGTGTTGCAAGTTGACGTTAGAGGTGTTGGAGGGGAACAAAGTAGCACATGCGGCATATCAGTCATTTGGTTTTAAGGGTTACGAACTCGACCCGCGGATGGGTAAAGCAATGTTTTTGGAGAAGTGCTTGATATCAAATTCTTGATCATGTGATGCGAAATAATTCCACAGTGCAATCCATTGCACAGTTTGCCCCGCGCTCTTGTTCCCGTCGTTGACATTTCCCCCCCATCTATTCAATATCCGCCCCGCTTCAGGTGCCCCGCTGTTTTAATGGCCGGGTTTAAATGGGAAGTTTGGTGTAAAACCAACGCTGCCCCCGCAACGGTAAATGGCCCAGGTTTGTTTTTACGAGCCGCGCCATAAGCCCGATACCAGCCTGCAGCATGTTCGTCAATGGAGCGGAGGGCTACCATTCCGGAGTGATTGTCTTGTTTGCGCGGTTNNTTGTCTCTACCGCTGGTTGTGGCCTGCGGTGTCGTTAGCGCGCCTTTGGCGGCTCAGGAAAAACTCGAAGAAATTATCGTGATCGCCTCTCGCGTGGAAACGCCCCTGCGCGAAGTGGGCGCCAGTGTTTCGGTAATTGATCAGAGTGAAATTCAATTACGTGGTTATCCTACCATCGGCGAGCTGCTGCGCACCCAGCCGGGAGTGGCGATGACCAATACCGGTGGACCCGGCAAACAATCGGCGCTGCGTATTCGCGGCGAAGAAGGTTTTCGCACTCTGGTGATGATTGATGGCGTGGAAGTATCGGATCCGTCCGGCACGCAGGTTATGTCCCATGTGGAACATTTAACCACCGGTGGAGAAATTGAGCGTGTGGAGGTTTTGCGTGGTCCCCAGGGTTTTGTTTATGGGGCGGATGCCGGAGGTGTGGTGCAGATTTTTACTCGCGCAGCGGAGCAGGGTACTGCCGGTCAAGTGAGTGTCGAAGCGGGTCGCTATGACTCGCAACGAATAGGTGGCTTTGTTGCGGCGGCAAACAATAACATCGACGCGTTTATTTCCATCAACGATTGGCAAACAGACGGATTTAACGCCGTGGTGGCTGATATTAGCGGGGAAGCGGATGGCTATGAGAACACAACATTGCACGGCAAATTTGGTTGGAATCCTTCGGCGGACAGTCGAGTGCAATTAGTAGTACGTGATGTAAGCGGGGAAAATCGTTTTGACTCCTGTTTTGGCTCTGTCAATTGTGTGGGCGGCACCGACCAGGTCAATGATGTTGCGCAGACGACGGCAAAATTATCGCTGGATCATAAAAATGACACTCTGTCTCACCATCTGGCCTTTGCGCAAACAGATGTTGAGCGCGAATATTCCAGCAACGGCACACCCAACTATGTCAGCGACGGGCAAATAAAAAAGGCCGAATATGTCGGCCAATATGCGGCAGCGGAATATCTCGATCTGGTATTTGGCGGCGATGGCAAACTCGAACGGGTGCAGGTGGAAAATGGCGATGATTTAAGTCGCTTTCAGCTCGGCCTGTTCGGCGAGGCGCAGCTGGGTATTGCGGACCGACTGTTTTTTACCGGCGGGTTGCGGTACGACGATAACCAGGATTTCGGTGAGCATGTCAGCGCACGGATTACGTCGGCTTTTGTGCAGGGGCTTGATGATGAAAGCTCTATAAAATTGCGCGCCAGCGCGGGCAATGGTTTTCGTGCGCCGAGCTTGCAGGAAATTGCTTTTAATCAAAACAGCACCCTATCTGCTCCGCCGTTAGCGGAAGAATCCAGCAGCGGCTACGATCTGGGTGTGGAATATTTTCGCGCAAGCGGCTTAAGCGCAGAAATTAGCTGGTTTGAGCAAAGCATCGAAGATGAGATCGTTTTCGATCGTGTGACATTTTCGCGGTATCTACAAGCAGAAGGCCGCAGCCACTCCAAAGGCGTGGAGGTTCAATTTGCCACGCCAATGAGTCGTTGGGCACAGTTACAGGCCAGCTTTACCCGTAATATCACGCAAACGGCGGATGATTTGCCGCGTATACGCCGCCCGGGTAAATTTGTGAATGTTTCCCTGTATTTGTATCCGCAAGAGAGTGTGGTGCTACTGCTGAATAATCGCTGGGAACGCGACGCGGTGGATGGTGTTGCGCGAGTGCCGTTGGATAATTACGAAGTGCTGGACTTTAGCCTTAATTATGAGCCAATGCAGCAATGGGAAATTTTTGCGCGAGTGAATAATGTGCTGGACGAAAATTATCAGGAAGTTCCCGGCTATAACACGTCCGGTCGTGCAGCGCATGTGGGTGCGCGTTTTACCTTTTAACGAGGAATGATCATGAACGATAACGACGAGTTAAAAAATCAAAAACACAAATCCGCTATGGAAAAACAAAAAGCCAAAGTGGATGCGCGTATTGAGCAGGCGAGCGCGGAGCGCGGCGTGGCGGTGTTGTTGACCGGCAATGGCAAGGGTAAATCCAGCTCTGCCTTTGGCATGGTGTTGCGTGCATTGGGCTACGGGCAGAAGGTGGGCGTGGTGCAATTTATTAAAGGACAGCAGCTGTCCGGCGAGGAAATATTTATTCGCGAACATTGCCCACAAGTGGCGTTTTATCAAATGGGTACCGGATTTACCTGGAACACCCAAGATCGTTCGGGAGACATAGCGGCCGCGGAAAAAACCTGGGCGTTTGCAGAACCTTTATTGCAAGACCCGAGTTTTGATCTAGTGGTGCTCGACGAAATTACTTATATGCTCGCTTACGGTTATTTGGATGAAGCCAAAGTCATAGACGCGCTCGCCAATCGACCTCGCGAGCAGAGCGTGGTGGTGACGGGGCGTGGTGGCGGTACGGCGCTGCGCGAGGTGATGGATACAGTGTCGGAAATAAAAGACATCAAACATGCTTTTGCGGCGGGAATTAAAGCGCGCAAGGGCGTCGACTACTGATCATGGCTGACGGCGCTAAAACTTTAATGGTGCAGGGCTGCACCTCCGACGCAGGCAAAAGTACCTTGGTGGCCGGGCTGTGTCGGTTGTTGGCGCGGCGTGGTGTACGAGTGGTGCCGTTCAAACCGCAAAATATGGCGTTGAATAGCGCAGTAACGGTGGACGGCGGTGAAATCGGCCGCGCTCAGGCAGTGCAGGCCCAGGCGGCGCGGCTGGAACCCCACACGGATATGAACCCGGTGTTGCTCAAGCCTGCGAGCGATACCGGAGCGCAAATTATTATTCACGGCAAGGCGCTGCAAAATATGGATGCGGTGGGTTATCACGGCTATAAACCGCTGGCGCTCAAAGCGGTTCTGCAGTCATACGAGCGTCTGCAATCCGCCCATGAGGCCATAGTGGTGGAGGGTGCGGGCAGTCCGGCGGAAATTAATTTGCGCCATAACGACATCGCCAACATGGGTTTTGCCGAAGCGGTGGATTGTCCGGTGATTTTAATTGCCGATATCGACCGGGGCGGTGTGTTTGCGCATTTGGTTGGCACATTGGCATTGCTTTCCGAAAGTGAGCAGACGCGGGTGAAGGGTTTTGTGATCAACCGTTTTCGCGGTGATTTAAGCCTGCTGCAACCGGGCCTCGACTGGCTGGAACAGCGCACCGGAAAACCTGTGCTCGGGGTTTTACCCTATCTGCAGCAATTCCATCTCGATGCCGAAGACGCCATTGCCACAGGGCAGGAGCGCGGTCCGTTCAAAGTGGTGGTGCCGGTGTTACCGCGCATCAGCAATCACACAGATTTTGACGCTTTGCGTCTGCACCCCGGCGTGGATTTGCAATTTATTGCCGGCCCCGGCGACGACCTATCGGCGGACCTGATTATTTTGCCCGGCAGTAAAAACGTGCGCGATGACCTCGCCTGGCTGCGTGCCAACCACTGGGATCAAACCATCGCCCGCCATTTGCGCTACGGCGGAAAAGTGTTGGGCATTTGCGGCGGTTACCAAATGCTCGGCCGCAACATCGCCGACCCGCTGGGCGTGGAAGGCCAGCCGGGTAGCAACGAAGCGCTCGGTTGGCTGCCCATCGCGACCACTCTGCAATCCATCAAAACCTTGTGCAGAACACAGGGCGAGCTGCGTTTGGATGGCGAGAGAACGCCGATATCCGGTTACGAAATTCACAATGGCACCAGCGAATGGCTAGAGCCGTGTCATCACCCCTTGTGGCTGGACGCTGAACGTGCCGACGGCTGCTTGAGTGATGACGGTCAGGTGCTCGGTACTTATCTGCATGGCCTGTTTGACACTCCCGCCGCTTGCGCCACCCTACTTGCCTGGGCGGGCTACGCAGAGCAGCAGCCGGTGGATATGCATCATGTTCGTGAGCAGGCACTGGACAGGCTGGCGGATACTCTGACAAGTCACCTGGATCTTGCAGCGCTCGACGGCATTCTTGGCCAACCCCTTTTCCTATTGGAGCGCAGCGGCTGATGCGGCCGCTGGCCAACATCGCCCAGCTGTGGCCTGGAATACTGGTCGGTGCCGGGTTGTTGCTGGTGTTGAGCCTGGTGATTTCCCTCTGTTTTGGCGCCTTGACCTTTACGCCTGTGCACTTGTGGGCGTGGCTCACCGGTGCTGCGGATGCCCAAACTCAGTTGATCCTCAGCCATCTGCGGCTGCCGCGCACACTCTTGGCGGCACTGGTGGGGGGACTGTTGGCGGTTTGCGGCACGGCGACCCAGGGGTTGTTTCGCAATTCTTTGGCGGACCCGTCGCTTATCGGCGTCAG
>DJFQ01000049.1:0-2065 GCA_002432095.1 Marinagarivorans sp. UBA5868
CGCAGAAAATGGTGACGTTACCCTCGCGAATGCGAATCAGCTGCGGGATGATGTGGCGATTTCGGGCAACCGTGTTGAGCTGCATAACGCCAGTACGCTTACGCTGGTGGAGATCAACGCTGAAGAATTGTATCTACGCACGCAGCGCGGTATTGAAGGCGATGGTCCCATCACGGTTGGTGGGCTGACGGATATTGACGCGGGTGGCGATGTGCTTTTGGACTTCGTAACCAATGATTTCAATCAACTGCGGGTAACCAATGCGGTCAACCTCACTGTGGTGGACCAAAATGCCATTGAGCTGCTCGATATCAACGCGTCGGGAACAGTCGTGGTGCGCAGTACCAATACCGTGACTTTGAATGACAATGTGACCGGTGCGAATGGTGTGGATGTGTCCTCGGGGGCGGGTTCCATCAACCAGAATGGCACTATCTCCACTAACAGCGGCTCGGTCGTAGTGTCCGCCGGTAATGGGGAAGTGAATCTGGGTGAAGATGCGAAAATCGTGTCCAACGGCGGCAGCGTCAATATCAATGCGGGGGCCGGCAATGTGAATATGGGCGGCGATACGCGCATTGCCGCAAATGGTGGAGACGTAAATATCGTCGCCGCCGACAGTGTTGTGGTGGCGGAGGTGGTTAGCTCCGGCAACGTCAACATCAACGCTGGTAGTGGCAGTGTCAGCGATGGAAACGGTGGGGCAACCAACGTTGCTGCAGGCGGCCTGCAAAGCTCCTCTAACACGGGCTTTGGCAACGACGATGCGTTGGAAACCAACGTGGGTAATATCGACATCACCACCAACACCGGTAATGTTGCCGTCAGTAACTCTGGGAATGTCACCGTTGATAACGTAAGCACTGGCCAGGGCGACATATCCCTGGTTAACCAGGGTGACGTTGAGTTAGGCGGAGGTTCAGTCGTTGCGGAAAACGGGGCCAATGGTGGCAGCGTCAATATTGATGTGAGCCAGGGCAGCGTTAGCCAGAGCGGGTCCACAAGTGTCCCCGCCGTCAAAGGTGGTGGTGTGGTGGTGATCAACGCTCCAGACGGCGCGATTGGTGAAGGTGGCGGCTTGCGGGTCGACGCGCCTTTTGTCGAAATCATCGCGGCTATCAAAGCGGGAGATATTTTCGTCAACCCCGGTGCGGACAAAATCGAATATTTCTCGGGAAGCTTCAAATTTGATGATCAGCTGTTGGCGGTGGAGCCGCTGGAAGACATCAATCCAGCGATCTTTGCCAATGTGAAGAGTTATTTCTTCAACGATATCTCTTTGCTGCTCCCTCGCGATCAGCTCTACGATGAGGACGAAGAAGAATAAAACACGTTGCGGCGGGCTGCGGTTTATTTATCGCAGCCCGTTGCTCGTTTCTTTTTTTGTTCCGCCATTCGCGTAAAATCCTGCACCTGCTCGCTCGCCGATCCCCGAAGAAGGACACCCATTCATGATGAAACCAAAAGCGTTTTCTGCAATTTTTTTCCCCGTATTTTGCTTGATTGCATTGCATGTTCCGGTTGCTGACGCAGGCTTTCTGGAAATGCCGGATACCACGGAAGTGCCGGAAATGGAACGAGAGTCCATGCTAAAGGACTTGGATATCCCCAGCGTGCGCGAGCGCGATCCAGACCCTATGGCCGGACCGCGACTCAATATCACCGAGTTTCGTGTGCAGGGTGTGGTGGAATATCCGGAGTTGGGCATCACCCGGGAATCGCTTAATAAATTGGTTGAAGGTATTCGCTTTGAAATGATGGGCGAAGGGGAAATGCTGGACTCCGGCTACACCCTGGATGAGGTGAGCGAGATTTCGGATCTGGTGGCGGAAATTGAAACGGAGACCGCAGGCCAAACGGTGGGGCCAGACGAAGTACAGAAATTGGTATTTTTGATTCGCGAACAACGTCAGCGCCGCGGAGTGACGGTAGGCATGATCGAGACGGTCGCTGATACCATCACCCGTTATTATCGCGAACGTGGTTTTATTCTTGCCAAAGCATATATCCCCGAACAGCGAGTGCGCGATGGAGTGGTGACGTTGACGCTGCTTCTGGGAAATCT
>DJFQ01000049.1:2132-9073 GCA_002432095.1 Marinagarivorans sp. UBA5868
TATTTTGAGCCCGGATCTCAAGTGGGCGACACGCGTCTGAATATCAATGTAGTGCAAGAGGAATCATTTGCTGGAAATGTGCGAGTGGATAATCACGGTTCAGAAAGCACTGGTGAATACCGGCTTTACACCGATGGCTATTGGTACAATCCAGGCGGCTTTGGTGATCAATTGCATATTGGAGTTCTAGGCACTTTTGAACCCTCCAATTCGCTTTACGGCTCTATTCATTACGGCGTGCCTTTATTTGGTCCGCGAGCCAAATTTACCTTTGGCGGTTCCACAAATGATTTTGTGTCTGAAACGTTGCAGGGCATCACTCTGACAGGGACTTCCGTGGTTTATGACGCAACTTTGAATTACATCCTAAAGCGCAGCCGGGTAAAAAACTACTCCACGGAGCTGAGATTCGCCGAAGTTGAATCGGAGATCGAAGAGAAGGAAGGACGTATTCAATTGGCAGAGGGCGAGCTTGACGACACTGTGCGCAACTTGGATCTAGTGTTTAACTTCGACGTTTTGCTTGAGCGTTGGCGTGGCATGCATCAGGGTGGTGTCCGGCTGACGTATGGTGACTTTGCTAAAGGCCGGAATTTCCGTCAGGATGAAAATCCTCTGAGTCTTTCCTTCAATTACTCTTTAATTAAATTTGCCAAGGTACCGTTTACTAACTCGAACAGCCGCATTCAGACCCGATTTGCAGGTCAGTACAGCGAGACGTCTTTGCCAAGCACCAGCCAGTTCTCTCTTACCGGCCCAACCAAATTGCGTGCTTTCGATATCAATCAGTTTAATGCAGATTCAGGGGCATATTTGAGTGTTGACTGGATATTCAGCGGACCTGGATTTCTAGATCTGCAATTGGGTGGTGAAAAACTGAGTGATGTTTTGCAACCCTATGTATTTGCAGAGGCGGGGTATGGCGACACTAAAGATAGCGGTCTTCCGATTGTTCGGCGCGGCGCTGCAGCTGCACCCAAGCAGCCGGGAACCTGGGCGGTATTATCGGATGTTGGGTTAGGCTTGCGATTTTCCATGCGCAATAATTTTCGGACAAGTCTCAGTTACGCCTATGTGACATCTTACGAAAGCGATCTGGGTCCGCTGATCGAAGAAAGCACGCGCGACTTGGAAGAGCGCAGCAAATTTTATTTCGATATGCAGTACAGCTTTTAACAGAAGTGGCGCACTTGATTGAGCCACTGGCCTTAAATTTATTTTAGAAATTCTTCGATGCCGAGTTCTGCCCAGATGGCATCGACTTTATTTTTGACTTCAGTACTCATGACGATGGGTCGACCCCATTCTCGCTGTGTTTCACCTGGCCATTTGTGTGTTGCATCCATACCCATTTTCGAACCCAAACCGGCCACGGGAGAAGCAAAGTCCAAATAATCGATGGGCGTGTTCTCAACCATTACCGTGTCGCGGACTGGGTCCATACGTGTGGTGATCGCCCAAATCACGTCACGCCAGTCGCGCGCGTTGATGTCGTCGTCCGTTACCACTACAAACTTGGTGTACATAAACTGACGCAGGAAAGACCAGACACCGAACATGACGCGTTTGGCATGTCCCGGATATTGTTTTTTCATGGTCACCACTGCCATGCGATACGAGCAGCCTTCTGGCGGTAAATAAAAATCGACGATTTCGGGAAATTGTTTTTTCAGAATGGGCACGAATACTTCGTTTAGCGCGAGTCCCAGCACAGCGGGCTCGTCCGGCGGACGTCCCGTATAAGTGCTGTGATAAATCGGGTCGCGTCTATGAGTGAGCGTTGTCACGGTGAATACAGGAAAACGCTCCACCTCATTGTAATAGCCTGTATGGTCGCCGTAAGGTCCCTCTTCCGCCATTTCTCCCGGCTCGATATGGCCTTCCAAAATAAATTCCGCATTGGCAGGTACTTGCAACGCGTTGCTGATACTTTGGCTGACTTCGGTTTTACTGCCGCGCAACAATCCGGCAAATGCATATTCACTGAGGGTGTCGGGCACGGGCGTTACCGCACCCAGTATGGTTGCCGGATCAGCGCCCAGCGCAACAGACACCGGAAATTTTTCACCCGGATGAGCGATTTGCCATTCGCGAAAATCCAGCGCGCCACCTCTATGACTCAGCCAACGCATAATCAGCTTGTTGCGACCGAGCAGTTGCATGCGGTAGATCCCGAGGTTCTGTCGCTCCTTATGTGGACCGCGGGTGATCACCAGCGGCCAGGTAATTAAAGGCGCCGCGTCCCCAGGCCAACAGGTTTGAATGGGAAGTTTGTTCAGGTCGACTTCGTCATCGCGATAAACCACTTCCTGGCAAACCGGTCTGTTCACCTGTTTCGGCGACATGTTTAGAACTTGTTTAAAAATGGGGAGCTTTTCCCAAGCGTCGCGCATTCCTCTGGGCGGTTCTGGCTCTTTTAAAAAGGCCAATAATTCGCCCACCTCTTTTAGTGCTGCGACAGAATCCTGGCCCATTCCCAAGGCTACCCGCTCCGGCGTGCCAAATAAATTGGCCAACACGGGAATGTTGTAGCCTATGGGTTTTTCAAAAACAATGGCTGGACCGCGGCCACGCAACGTGCGGTCGCAAATTTCGGTCATTTCCAAGTTGGGTGAGACGGGATAAACGATGCGCTTAAGTTGTCCGCGACGTTCCAACAAGTGAATAAAATCGCGCAGATCTTTCATGGGAAGGATTATTTCAGGCAGCGATGTTCTCTGCGGAATAAAATGTCGCGACCAACAGACTGGTCGCGACGCGGGATTTATTTACTCTTCATCGAGAGGAAAAATTCATCGTTAGTCTTGAAAGACTTGAGTTTGTCTGCCAAAAATTCCGTGGCATTCACGTCCTCCATATCGTTGAGCAATTTGCGGAGAATCCATACCCGCGCTAACTCCGACTCTCCCATTAATAAATCTTCACGGCGCGTTCCCGAGCGGCGGATGTTAATGGCAGGATAAATACGTTTTTCCGCAATTTTTCGATCCAGGTGCAATTCCATATTGCCGGTGCCTTTAAATTCTTCGTAAATCACCTCATCCATTTTGGAGCCGGTATCAATCAGCGCTGTTGCGACGATGGACAAGCTACCGCCCTCTTCAATATTACGAGCAGCGCCAAAAAAGCGTTTTGGCCGCTCCAGCGCGTGCGCGTCCACACCACCGGTCAATACCTTGCCTGAAGATGGGATCACGGTGTTATAGGCTCGGGCGAGACGGGTGATGGAGTCGAGCAGAATCACCACGTCTTTTTTATGTTCCACCAGACGTTTGGCGCGCTCGATTACCATATCCGCCACCTGTACGTGTCGAGAAGGTGGTTCATCGAACGTTGAGGCCACTACCTCGCCGCGCACGGAACGCTGCATTTCCGTAACCTCTTCCGGACGTTCGTCGATCAGCAAAACGATCAGGTAAGTCTCGGGATTGTTACGGGCGATCGCTTGCGCGATATGCTGCATCATGATGGTTTTACCGGCTTTCGGTGGTGCCACAATCAAACCGCGCTGACCTTTGCCGATGGGCGAGATCAAGTCGATAATGCGACCGGTGAGGTCCTCTGTAGAGCCATTGCCGGTTTCCAGCACCATGCGCTCTTGGGGAAATAAGGGAGTGAGATTTTCGAAAAGAATTTTGTTGCGGGAGTTTTCGGGTTTGTCGAAATTAATTTCATTTACTTTAAGTAATGCAAAATAGCGCTCCCCCTCTTTGGGCGGGCGGATTTTGCCACTGATATAGTCACCGGTGCGCAGATTGAAGCGGCGAATCTGGCTGGGCGACACATAAATATCGTCGGGGCCGGCGAGATAAGATGAACCCGCCGATCTTAGAAACCCAAAGCCGTCCTGCAAAATTTCCAGAACCCCATCACCATAGATGTCTTCACCGCTTTTAGCGTGTCGCTTGAGCAGATTGAAGATCACGTCCTGCTTGCGCGAACGGGCGAGACTTTCCAGCCCCATGGCGGTTGCCATGTCGATCAGTTCTTCAATGGGTTTGGTTTTCAGATCGGTTAGATTCATGTGTGTATGTACAAGTGGTTGATTGCAGATATGGCCGGGCGGAAGAGAAGCCGGGCTGGTATTTTGTTATTAAAAATTTTCAGAAAATGATTCAGCAGACCGCGTTTCAGTTTGCCAGACGTCACGAATAGTCATAGGAAAAAAATCGAGGAAATTCAACTGAAGCATTGAATAAGGGTTTGACTATGGCATTCGCCCATCGAACTAGCAGAAATCCAGGAGGTGATTGCCGGTGGGAGGGATGCACGAATGATTTTGATCGGCTAGCGAGCTGAGTATAGTCACAAACTTAGCGGAGTGCAAAGCCGGCCGAAACATAATTGCGGGTGAAAAGCTTCGCCCGCAGCGGTGGGTATTTAAACCCGATCAGAGATTTGAGTCAATAAAAGCGGTGAGCTGCGCGCGCGACAGAGCGCCCACTTTGGTACTTTCCGCGTTGCCCTGTTTGAACAGAATCAAAGTGGGGATACCGCGAACATTGAATTTAGCAGGTGAGCTTTTATTCACATCCACATCTACCTTGCAGATTTTAATCTTGCCTTCATACACTCCGCTCAATTCGTCGAGCACTGGGGCAATCATCTTGCAGGGGCCACACCAAGGCGCCCAAAAGTCCACCAGAACGGGAAGGTCTGCCTTCAGTACTTCCTGCTCAAAGGTCTCGTCAGTTACGTTTACGATGTTGCTCATGATGTGGTCTCCTGGACAGGTACAACGCAAGCGCGCAATTCTAAGGACAGAACAGGTGTCGAACAAGCCCTGATTTGTCAGCAAGGTCGTCCTTCGGCAGACTTGTTGCGGAATGGTTCAGGATTATGACCCTGGAACCGTCGGCCAAGCAGAGCTGGAGGCGCTGGGGGCTGTGTACTGACGCAGCAGTTCAAGCTGCGCTGCGGGATGCTCGGGGGAATACGCTTGCACGTACACACCTTCCGGCAATAACTCCCATCGCTGCCGGCCGTCATTCACATAAAGTTCGAGTTCGTTGAGTACCCGTGCGCCCAAATCCGGAGCTTCGATAGGGAAACACACTTCCACCCTTCGATTAAGATTGCGTTCCATAAGGTCGGCACTGGCGCAATAGACCTTTGGCTCGCCATTGGCGAAGTAATAAATGCGTGAGTGCTCAAGGAATCGGCCGACGATGGAGAACACCCGGATATTTTCAGAAACACCGGTAATGCCTGGTTTTAATGAACACATGCCGCGGATAATCAAATCGATTTTCACACCTGCTTGCGATGCTTTGTAGAGCGCCTGAATGACTTTCGGCTCGGTCAGTCCATTGCACTTCAGGATAATCCGGGCATCTTTGCCTTCCTGCTTGGCTTTTGCCTCTCCGTCGATCAGTCGCAGTAACTGTCGTTTGAGGGTGAAAGGCGCGTGGTAGAGCTTGTTCATCTTCTCGGTTTTGCCCATCCCGGTAAGTTGCTGGAAGATGCGATGCACATCTTCGCAAATGGCAGGTTCGGCGGACAATAAAGAATAATCCGTATAAAGATGCGCGTTACCGCTGTGATAGTTGCCAGTACCCAGATGACAGTAGCGTTTGAACTGGCCATTCTCGCGGCGCACGATAAGGATCATTTTGGCGTGGGTTTTGTACCCGACGACTCCGTAAACCACGACCGCGCCAGCTTCCTGTAGGCGGCTGGCGAGTTCCAGATTTTCTTCTTCATCGAAGCGTGCGCGCAATTCCACGATCACCGTGACTTCCTTGCCATTGCGTGCAGCGTCCAGCAGGGCATCGACAATGGAAGATTCGTGCCCGGTGCGATATAACGTTTGTTTGATGGCGACCACGTCTGGATCTTTCGCAGCCTGGCGAAGCAGTTGTATTACTGGTGTAAAAGACTCGAAGGGATGCAGCAAGAGGTAATCGCGTTTTGCAATGGCCTCAAAAATATTGTCTTTGCGGCTGAAGCCTTTGGGCAGGCCCGGGGTGAACGGCGGATAGAGAAGATCCGCGCGGCCCACCATAGACGGTAGACGCATCAATCGTTTGAGATTGACAGGTCCGTTAACCCGGTAAAGATCGTCCTCTTTTAGGCCAATTTCATTGAGCAGAAAGTCGGTGAGTTCTTTTGGGCAATTGTCCGCCACTTCCAGACGTACCGCATTGCCGAAACGACGGGAGTGCAATTCTCCTCGCAGAGTTCGCGCCAGGTCAGCGATGCCCTCAATATCCACGTCCAGATCGGCGTTGCGGGTGATGCGAAATTGATAACAGCCTTTTACCGCCATGCCTGGAAACAGTTTGTCCGCATGGGCGTGAATCATTGAGGAAAGAAAAACGAAATCATTGGTTTTGCCGCCAATGTGTTCTGGTACGGCAATAATGCGCGGCAATGAACGCGGTGCCGGAACAATGGCCAGACCAAGGTCGCGGCCGAAAGCGTCTTTGCCTTCAAGCGCAACAATAAAGTTCAGGCTTTTGTTCACCAGACGCGGAAACGGATGCGCTGAATCCAGACCAATAGGACTAACGACCGGCAAAACTTCTTGGAGTATGTAGTCTTCAATCCAGGCGGCGTGAGCGGCGGTCCATTGGCTGCGGCGCAAAAAGCGAATGCCGGCGTCGGCCAGTGCCGGGATGAGGGTGTCGTTAAGGATGTCGTATTGTTGTTTGACGATATCGTGGCAGATTTCACTGATTAGCTTGAGGCATTCGCGAGTCTGCAAACCATCGGGACCGGTCACCTCCCGCTCGAATCGAATGCTTTGGATCAGTCCCGCCACGCGGATTTCGAAAAATTCATCCAGGTTAGAGCTAAAAATCACCAGAAACTTTAGCCGCTCCAGCAATGGATGGGTTTCATCCAGCGCCTGCGCCAGCACTCGCTGATTGAAATATAAATGGCTGAGCTCGCGGTTGATGAAATAGCTCGGATTGTCGACTACTAGGTCGGTGGAGTCG
>DJFQ01000049.1:9088-14846 GCA_002432095.1 Marinagarivorans sp. UBA5868
GATTGTAGCTGCCATTTTTGACAGTTTGGCGTAACACTTTAATTTGACACAACACTTTAACTATAACTCACACCCAGGAAGACGCGCCGTGTGCAGATCGATCAGTCGTCGAAGACGGCAAGGGTGTCGTTAAGGAACCGCAAACCAAGTGATGTTGGTTGTAGTCTGTGGGGATGAGCTTCCAGCAGGCCGCGCTCGACCAGTTGAGGTAGATACCGTTCCAATGTTGCATCCGTCACTTCGGTGCGTTCGGCAAACCATTGCCGCGGTACCCCCTCCACCAGACGCAGAGCGTTCATCATAAACTCCAGAGTTTGCTGGCGGGGTTCCACATAATCGTGGCCGGCTGTAAAAGGTTTTTGCGGATCGAGATAATCACCGGGTTTGCGGGTTTTACGATAACGCAGGATGCCCTTTCCGGGAGTGGATATTTTGCCGTGGGCTCCGGCTCCTAATGCCAAATAGTCACCGAACTGCCAATAATTGAGGTTGTGCAGCGACTGCCGCGTCGTCCGGCTGTAGGCGGATACCTCGTATTGTTGATAACCGGCGTCCTGTAGCAATTTCTGCCCCGCATCCTGAATATCGGCGAGCACTTCATCCTCTGGGAGCGCCGGTGGGCGACTGTAGAAAACCGTATTGGGTTCAATAGTAAGTTGATACCAGGAAATATGCTCCGGTTGCAGATTAATTGCCTGTTGCAGATCGCTACAGGCGTCGTTCGTCGTCTGTCCCGGCAGACCATGCATCAGATCCAAATTGATATTGTTGAAGCCCGCGCGGCGCGCCGCAGTGTAAGCCTGCCGCGCTTCACTGCTGTCATGAATCCGCCCCAGAGCTTGCAGATGTTGATCGTTAAAACTCTGCACACCGAAAGACAGGCGATTGACGCCGGCAGTGCGATAGCCTTCGAGTTGGTGGTACTCCGCTGTTCCGGGGTTGGTCTCCAGCGTAATTTCAATTCCTTCGTCAAAACCTATATGCCGCTCTACAGCCTCCAGCACCCTACCGATGCTTTGCGCTTTGAACAGGCTGGGGGTGCCGCCGCCGAAAAAGACTGAGCGTAATCTGCGCCCCTGTGCTAAATGCAAATCCTCATCAAGATCGCGCAATAATGCGGCGACATAATCCGCCTCAGGGATTTCTCTGGATTCGTGGGAGTTGAAGTCGCAATAAGGACATTTGCGCACACACCAAGGGATGTGCACGTAGAGGCTCAGAGGCGGCAATATCATATGCAGAAGGAAGACAGGGCAAGCGAACTCAGGAGTGCCTGCAGCGCTAGGGCGCGGTGACTGATGCGATTTTTTTCGGTTTTGTCGAGTTGCGCCGCAGAACAATTGTGTGTCGGGACAAAAAACAATGGATCGTAGCCAAATCCGCCATCACCGATGGGCTCGCGCAAAATCCTGCCTTCCCAAGAGCCGTGGCAAATCAGCGGTGTTGGATCTTGGGCATGACGCATTAACACTAAAATACAATGATAACGCGCGGTACGGTGCTCATCGGCAACTGCAGCGAGTTCGGCAAGCAATTTGCGATTGTTGTCGCTGTCATTTGCATCGAAACCGGCAAAGCGGGCGCTGTAAATTCCTGGGGCGCCGTGGAGCGCATCCACCTCAATGCCAGAGTCATCAGCGAGAGCAGGCAACCCGGTATGCATGCAAACATGGCGGGCTTTCAGCAGTGCGTTTTCAACAAATGTCAGACCAGTTTCTTCTGCGCTGTCCAAGCCAAACTGGGATTGTGCTTGCACATCAAAACCCCGGTTATTCAGCAGGTCACTAAACTCTTTTAATTTGCCGCGATTGCCGCTGGCGAGCACAAGCTTTTGCATCAGGGTTCCGTATAGAGTTTGCGGGATATACGGAACGTCAGTGGCTGCGTTTCGCCTTCCGGCACTATATTGAAATCCAGGTGAAAGATCTCCTCGTTGGTGTGTCTCAGCGCACCTATGTAATAAACAGCGTCTTGTTCCTGGATTGTTTTGAATTCGATATTTTTTTGCTGCTGTAGAAGATTTTTTGCGGTGCCCGATACCTGGGCCGCGACAGGGCTGCCATCAGCAGTTTTCTGCACGGCAATATTAATCAGCGTCTGATCCTTGGCGCGTACCAGTTGATGGATTTTGGCAATGTCGGCCGGCACAAAAAGACTGTTGAAGGTGCTGTAGTGGACAGTGTAGGGGCCAAAAGCTTTAGTGCTTTCCTGTTCGTCGGCGTAAGCAACCTGCAGACTGAGCCAAGCTAAAATAGCGCCCAATAGCAGGGACAACTGGAAGTTCTTCATTAATAGCGCTCTCCAATTATTTGCGCACACGGAAAATGCCGGTTTCGCCAAAAAGGTTGGGGTTCAAATGGCTGAGACCTTTACCTCGCGAGCGCTCCGCCACTACGGCTTTGTCGACCACCACCAAATGCATTTCTGTACAAAGAATTTCGAAATCACGGAATGTACAAAAGTGAATGTTTGGCGTGTCGTACCATTCGTAAGGCAGTAGATCGGAAACTGGCATGCGACCTCTAAATAAAAGCTGCAGACGTGCGCGCCAGTGACCGAAATTAGGAATAGTGACGATACACTCTTTGCCGATCCGCGCCATTTCCCCGAGCATGGTTTTGGGGTAGCGCATGGTTTGCAACGTCTGCGACATGATGACCGTATCGAAACTGTTGTCATCGAAGTTTTTCAGTCCTTCATCGAGGTTTTGCTCGATGACGTTCACGCCTTTGGCAACGCACGCTTGTATTCCTTCAGGACTGATTTCCAACCCATAACCGCGCACATTTTTATTGTCGGCAAGATAACGTAACAAAGTGCCGTCACCGCAACCTAAATCTAAAATGCGGCTGTCGGGTTTGATCCACTGGTCGATAATACGAAGGTCGATACGCATCAGATTGTGATTCCCTGCATATAGCTGCGAAACAGCGCTTCATAACGTGGCTGATTGGGCACCAGAAACGCATCGTGACCGTAGGGCGACTCAATTTCGGCGTAGACCACATCTTTTTCCGCACGCGTCAATGCGTTAACGATTTCGCGCGAACGCTCCGGCGAAAATCGCCAATCCGAGGTGAATGAAATCACTAAAAATTTGCAGCCAGCGTGGTGAAAAGCGCTCACCGGATCGTGATTGTATTCGCGAGCGAGATCAAAATAATCCAGCGCTCGGGTCATCAGCACATAAGTATTGGCGTCGAAGGTTTTGGAAAAACTGTTGCCCTGATAACGCAGATAGGTTTCGATTTGAAATTCCACAGGCTCTTCGCTGCCCTGCTCGAAAGAGCCCGAACGCAACTCGCGGCCAAATTTTTTGCCCATGCCATCGTCGGACAAATAAGTGATATGGCCGATCATACGTGCGACGGACAATCCGCGCATGGGCTGAGATCCCTTTTTTAAATAATGCCCGTCGACGAAATCGGGGTCAGAAAAAATCGCTTGGCGCGCCGTTTCATTGAACGCAATATTTTGTGCGGACAGTTTCATGGCGGAGGCGATAACTACGCAGTGGCGTAAACAATTCGGATGCTCTAAAGACCAGCGCATGGCCTGCATGCCTCCTAGGCTGCCCCCAACGACCGCGGCCCATTGCGATATGCCCAGGCGCTCCATCAAACGGTATTGTGTTGCCACCCAATCGCGTACTCGCAGCGTCGGAAAATCCCCTCCCCACGGTTCACCGGTTTCCGGGTTGATGCTCTGTGGACCGGTGGAGCCGTGGCAGCCGCCCAAATTATTCAGGCTGACGACAAAAAAGCGATCGGTATCGATGGGTTTACCGGGGCCAATGTAGTGGTCCCACCAACCCGGTTTGCGGTCGTCGAGCGTGTGATAGCCGGCAGCGTGGTGATGGCCCGAAAGTGCGTGGCAGACTAACACGGCATTTGTCTTAGCCGTGTTGAGAGTGCCATAGGTTTCTACCACCAACTCGTAGCCCGATAACTGGCGCCCGTTTGCCAGCGTTAGCGGTGTGTCGAAATGAAAAACTTCCGGAGTGACCAGGCCAACCGAGTTTGCAGGAAAGGCATTTGCCATAAATCGCAGTTTCTTTTTGTTGTAAGCACCGTTACCCGGGCCGATTTAAAAGTGATAGCCAATCAGGGATCCGAAGGGGACGCGAATGCTGTTGCCCATGCCAATCATCGCCATGCGCAAGACCATCAGAAAAATTCCGACAAAAAACAGGGAAAAATCCAAACCGCCAGCCGACGGAATAAAACGCCGGATCGGTGCCATCAAAGGTTCCAGAAGCTGGTGTACGAGAATGATCACTGGATGGCGGCTGTGGGGGGCAAGAAAACTGGTAATAAATAACAAAAAGCCCGCGACGATATAGAGCGTAATGATGTTCAGAGAAATGCTGAACAGCGCCCAGACAATCATTAGATGAGGTGGTATCAGCGGCCCGCCAGATATCAATACCGCGAGTTGCATGACCAACCAGTGGAATAGCACCGCTAATACCAATGACGCCAGATCAATACCCCAAAATCCAGGGATAATTCGACGCAAGGGCAACAACAATGGGTTGGTCAATTTGACCAGCATCTGTGACACCGGATTATAAAAATCCGCCCGCGCCATCTGCAGCAGGAAACGCAGCAGAATAATGCTCAAATAAAGTGAGCCGAGCACATTGATCAAAAATACCAGAATGTCGATCAGAGTCTGCATAAGGAGAATCCGTTGGATAGCTAACGATTAAACCGGCAATCAGCCGCCGAGCAACTCCGCCAACTCGCGGGAGCGGTTAGCGCAGGCTTGCATGGCGATGTCGACGGTTTGACGCAGATGGTGTTGTTCGAAAGCGGCAATCGCTTTCTCAGTGGTGCCACCGGGTGAGGTTACTTGGCGGCGCAACTCCGTCAGTGTTACATCGCTAGCCTGCGCCAGGCGGGCAGCACCGGCAGCAGTCTGCACCGCCAGTTGGCGTGCGGTCGCTTGATCGAGACCCTGTTGCACACCGGCTTGTTCCATGGCTTCCAAAAATAGGAAAAAGTAAGCCGGCCCGCTACCCGAAACGGCGGTGACGGCATGCAGCAGATCCTCTTCTTCCACCCAGGCGACAGTGCCGACAGCTGCAAGAATATCTTCCGCAATCGCTTTCTCTTGCGTCGTGACCCCAGCGGCAGCAAACAAGCCACTGGCTCCCATCTGCACTAGCGCGGGTGTATTGGGCATGCAACGGACCAGATGTCGCTCCCCTCCCAGCCAGCGACCAATGCTGGCGCAATTAATCCCGGCGGCGATAGAGATGACCAATGTGGGGTTTGGTAGGTGGGGCTGTAGCGCACAGCAAACTTCTTTCATCACCTGCGGTTTCACCGCCAGCATTACAACATCCGCCCCCGCAACTGCGGTTGCATTGTCCGCCGCAACTCGAATGTTGAAATCCGCTTGCAGGGCGGTGAGAGTCGAGGGGTTGGGGTCGCTTGCGCAAATATTGGCCGCGGGATACCCCTGCTTGATCAGGCCGCCAATGACGCTGCGTGCCATATTGCCGCCACCGATGAAGGTAATGTTAAGAGTGTTCAAAAGCGGTCCTCGGTAAATTTCTTGCTGCACCCATCAGGGGCGCCATTATAGCGGTGACAGTGGAATTAGCCGCACACCACTCAAGTTCGGCTGCCGAAAATCGCAGAGCCAACGCGCACCAGCGTGGACCCTGCAGCCACCGCGTCAGGGAGATCTGCAGACATGCCCATGGAGAGTGTATCCATCGTCAGCCCGTCCCGACGCAGTGACTGAGCCA